>NZ_JBPEHH010000004.1:0-103461 GCF_054177595.1 Haladaptatus ordinarius
TCGCTGCTCGAATGGTTCGTGTCCGGTAGGACACGTAACCATTCTGTGCTTGTCCCACTCTGCGTCTGCGAGTGACAACGTCTCTTCAGGAGGCGGCTGCCCAGTCAGCCCTGTAAAGTGCTGCGTGATCCCCTGATCACCGCAGCACGACTCCACTTCCTTGTGCGTATAGCCACCGTCCACCAGAAGATCAGTCAATCCTGTCTCGGCTGGTAACTCTGCCACATCCACCGCCAGAAGGTCGCCGTCGTCCGTGTTGTTGGTATCTACCCGAATCGTCGTAATGAGACGGAACGGATTGTCGCCGTCACAAGTTTCGGCGACATTCGCTTTGTATCCATAGTGGGACTCATTGCCCTTCCGGCGGTATGTCGCATCTACGTCGTGTGGATTTTGCATCGAGTCGCTACTGATCTCGTCGGGCTCTTTCAGCCCGACGCGATCCCGATCCGGGTCAGTCTCACCACTAACCTGGTCTGTTTCGTCCTCGGAGGACGTGAAGTTCCTGATTGGTTCCCATCCCGGTGACGGCGGGTCACCGGGATGGTCATCATCGTCGTCATCCTCCTCATGATCCACCTCGTCGTCTTCCAGTTCGTCAATGCGATAGCATTGCTCGTCAAGAACCTGCTGGAGATGAGCAAAACTCACACACTCAGTAGATTTCTTGTCATCGGCGAACCGCTCAACGAGCCAGGCAGCATGTTCGGCGAGCGTTTCCATCGTCGAGTCAACTGCTCCCGGTTCCAGTTCGTACGAGAGCTCAAGATTTTCCGTCTCGGCGAACTCGTCCATTCCCGCTGGGAGTTCCTGGACGATCTCATCGGGGAGATCGTCCAGGAAGTTGTGCACGACTTTGGCGATGAGATCGATCCGGGAGAGTTGCTTGATGTTGGCCTCAATGAACGTCGAGTCCATTCGCTGGGTACTGGCGTCGATCTCGAACTCGTCCTGGAGGTAGGTGCGGTGGTCTTCGAAGACCTCGTGCAACAGGTCTCGACCTGTTGCTTCCTCGAATTCAAGCAGCCGGCGGCGAAAGTTGGTGAACGTTTTCGCGCAGATGTTGTCGCCGAGCGTCTCTTTGCCTAGCGCGTTCCGGATGCGAAAATCGAACAGATAGGCGTGTTCGAGCTGTTCATCAGAGAGTCCGAGCAGGTGTTTGATGATCTCCAGCGAGACCAACTCGTTGACCGGTTTGTTCGGGCGGCTATACCCACCGTGGTATAGCCGCCCGAACGTTCTCTCATCAATCTGGGTGAAAACGTGTTCGTAAAAATGGGTAGACCAGTGATTCCGTAATTTCTTCTTTGGTCCGGCAGGAAGGTCTTTGACGGGAGAAAAGAGTGCTTCCTGTCGGTGCTCGTAATTTTCTCTAAACATATTTTTATCCAGTATAGCAACTAATAGGGTTGAAGCAATGTATAGCTATTGTAAATAATTTTAATAAGCTACTCAATGCTCACTTGTGGCCTATGAGTCGTCAAATCGTGCCCCTTTTTACTGCGCCCTCAGTCACTGTACTTCTTCCATCTCGTCGGTTTGGAGGTCCTCGAGACGCTCCTCACCGTACTGCTCGTCTGCCGTCTTATGATGGCGGTGGAGCCGGTAGGCCGACTGGAGCCGTTCCTTGTTGTCCGTGATCGCCCAGTACGGGCGCTTATGCCGAACGAGCTCGCGTTCTTTCAATCGTGAGAGGATCGCACTGACAGCGTCCGTCTCCAGCCCGAGTCGCTCGGCAATCGTCGCCGCCTTCCACGCCCGGTCGTCATTCTTGTCGAGGAACAGTACGATTCGCTCGGTGTCATTCCGTTCCTCGAATTCGTCGGCGTCAGCGTTTTCGAACTCGTCGATATCGATAGTACCGCTCGACATAGACTAGTGTTGGGACTGTTGGAACATAGTTGTTTGGCATGTTTGTTACTGTGGACGGGGCATTTCCGTGCCCAGAAATGCGGGAGGGGGTTACGAATAATATTAAACGACTGTATTACGTCTTCTTGCGGCCGAAAACACCGAATGTGGGAAACAGCGAAACTTGGTGTCCGGTCAAGAACATCGAAAATAGGCTCTCGTAGCGTGTAGTTAGATGTGCATACAATCGTCAAACTGCAACCGACTCAAGTGGACAAGCGAAATAGGCGGGCCAGTCATGACCTACTGGGCGTTCAAGAAACTCACCGAGCGACTGGCCTGTACCGCTGAGGAATACGGCATCTCGGTTGAGGTCCGGTCAGAAGCATGGACCAGTCAGGAGTGCCCGCAGTGCGGTGGCACAGACCGAACAACATGTCATCAGGATATACTCACCTGTCCGTGTGGGTTCGAGGGCCACGCCGACCTTACGGCGTCAGAAACGTTCCTGAAGCGGCACGTAGAACAGGCAGTCAGGCCGATGGCACGGCCCGTGCGGTTCGAGTGGGACGACCACGATTGGTCAGGGATACCACACCCTCACGAAAGTCCCAAAAAACAGCGCACAGACCCAAGTACCGTCCACCGTGTCGGGAATGTTGTTTCCGGGGACTCTTAGACCGGCTGAGACTCCTACGGAGGAAACCGCCCCCTACAGGGCGCGGAGGATGTCATATCTCGGAGATTCGGGCGATTCTGACGAACAAGATCACGATGACCGGCTATCAGGTCGACGGGACGCCCGATCGTAAACTGCTTGACTCCGGCCGAGCGGAAATCGACGGTCGAGTGGTGCCCGTCAGCGCCTGGGTCGAATCTGTCGGCACTTATTTATTACGTGCTCTGAAACTCTAGTTCGTAATGCGTCGCAACTATTCGAGAGACGATTTCAACCGCGAGTCCAGCGCGGCTCGCGGCTGGGTTCCGCGATAGCTGTACCGACACAGATTCTGACTGGTTTTGTCGCCGCGCGATTCACGAACGAGAGCACGTCATAGCGATTGTTGGAGGTGATGGGCGTGCGTCGAACTGAGGCGTTCCTCTTCACCAGCCGCGAATCACGCAGCCGAGCCAGGGAGTCGGTTCGACTGGCCCTCCGTGCCGGTCTCGTCCGGCAGTTCGGCAGCGGCCTCTACGGCTTCACGCCCACTGGCGAGCGGATTCGCCGGAACGTCATCCGTCGCATCGAAGCCGAGATGGAGGCCATCGGAGGGCAGGCGGTGAGCTTCCCCCAACTCCAGTACCGACACCGCTGGGAACAGAGCGGTCGCTGGGCGAACTTCGAAGGTGAGATGTTCACGTTCGAGAACCGCGACGGACAGGAGATGTGTCTCGCACCCTCGCACGAAGAGGGTATCGTCCATCTAGCTGACGGCTACGTCCGCTCGTACGACGACCTGCCCCTCCTGTTCTATCAGGTCGGGACGAAACACCGTGACGACCACGCCCGGAACGGCTTGCTCCGGACGAAGGAGTTCACGATGAAGGACGCCTATAGCCTCCACGCCACCGCCGAATCGCTCGAAGCGTGGTATCGGCGCGTCCGTGACGCGTACGAGCGAATCTTCGACGCGCTCGGCGTCGAGTTCGTCATCGCCGATGCCGAGAACAGCGTCATGGGCGGTTCTGCCTCGGAGGAGTTCGTCGCCCCCGTCGAGGAGGGTTCTTGCGAACTCGTCGCGTGCGCAGGCGACCGCTGTCGATTCGCCGTAACCGACGAACACGCTGAATTCGAGCAGTACGCCGACAGAGGCGACTGCCCCCGGTGTGACGGCTCGCTCACGGCGAGCGAGGGCATCGAGATCGGCCACGTGTTCAAATTGGGGACGCGCTACTCCGACGCGATGGAGTTGACCATTGACGCGGGCGACAAGTCGTCCTATCCCGTCGAGATGGGAAGCTACGGAATCGGGGTGACGCGCCTCATCCAGACGCTCATCGAACAGCATGCCGACTCGAACGGCTGTCGGTGGCCCGTGACCGACGCCGGAAGCGTCGCTCCCTACGAGGCCGCCATCCTCCCCCTCCAGCACGAGGGCGAGGTCTGGGAAGTCGCAAATCGCCTGCACGAAAAGGTCGAAGAGGCGCTCCTCTTCGACGACGAGGAACAGAGTATCGGCGAGTGCTTCGCCGAGAGCGACCTGCTCGGTATCCCCGTGAAGATAATCCTCGGGAACCACTTCCGCGAAACCGGCCAGGTCGAAATCGAGACACGGGATGGGGAGACTCGGTATCTCGAACCCGAGGCAGTCTCGGAGGCGGTCGATTCCAGTTCGTCGTAGATTCGATGGTGGTAGATCGTACTCGTCGGAACTGCGAACCGAGACCGGCGGTCGTCAGTTCAACCCGCCAGCACCGGTCGGGGCGTCGGGGAGGTCGACGGGTTCGACCGGTATACCGAGTTCTTCGAGCGCGGCTTCCAGGTGTTCTTCTCTGGCGTAGTCGGCACCGTCTTCCTCGCGCTTTCGCTGGGCGAGTGCGAGGACCTCGGCGCGCCTGTCGTCGGGGATGTCGAACTTGTCGGTCGTCAGTTCGATGACGAGTCCGTTGTGGTCGCTGGTGTACAGCGAGTAGAAGATGCTGCGGTCGAACTCGTTGTACCCGTGGCCGTGTTCTTCGAGCCCTTCTCTGACCTCGGCGACGCGTTCCGGGTCGAATCGGAACGCGAGGTGGTGAACCCCGCCGACTCCGGTTCGTTGCGGGGCGGGATTCGACTCGCGTCCCTCTTCGACGAAGAACGTGACGATGCGACCGTCACCCGAGTCGAAAAACAGGTGGGTGACGTTCGGCGCATCGAGGTTCGGCTGACGCAAGACGAGCGGCATGCCGAGCACGTCCCGGTAGAATTCGATAGTGTCCTCCTCGTTGCTCCCGACGAGCGTGACGTGGTCGGTACCGGTGACGTGGAACGCGCTGTCGGGACGTTCGGCCGTAATCGGGGCGTCGGTGGTGTCGTCGGACATGATTTCGCTGTCTCACGATTCGTCGCGGTCGAAGTTATACTCTCGCGGACAGCGGCGACACCACGTGGCATCGATGTCAGTGCGAATCGGGAGCGGTCGGCCTCACAGGTCTTCGACCAGCGCCCGTATCTCGCGGTCGAGTCGTTCGAAGGCGTCTCGACGCTGGTCGTCGGCGTCTTCGCTCGATTTCTTGACGTACGTTCGCTCCTCTATGTCGAAGACGCTCGCTTCGTCGAGCCCGCGCTCTTCGGCGAACTGCCGGAGTTTCTTGGTGTCGAAACTCGTCGCCTCGCGGGGGTCGATGCCGGCACGCTCCAGTTCGGCGCGGACGACTCTCTCGTCTTTCAGATTCCGTCGTTGGGCGGTGTAGCGACGCACCGACCCGAAGTCAGCGGCGACCTCGCGGTCGTCTTGTAAGCTGTCGGCCAGAACGTCTCGGACCTGCTTGCGAGCGTCGTCTGCTCCGCGAGAGACGGTAGACAGCAACGTGTAGAGGTTCACCAGGCGAAACGTATCCAGGTCTTCCAGCGTGGCGGCGTCGTACCGGTGGACGAGGTCGAACAACAAAAGCGCATCTCGAGCGAAATCGAGGTCCAGTTCGACCGGTTCGTCGGCGTCGAACTCGTTGCTGGGGGGTGACGACGTGGTCGACGAAGAGCGAGATGGGGAATCGGACGACGGCGTCGCATCGAGCGCAGTCGACTGCGTGGCCGACGTGGACGAGTGCGCCTCGTCTCGTTGACGTCGTTTCTCCTGCATCACGAAGTCGCGAGCACCGTCGAAGACGAGATTGTCCCAGGCGTGGCGCTCGTCGTCCGTTCCGCTGACGTGTGCGGCGACTGCGCGGATGGAATCCTCGTAGTTACAGCCAGCAGCGGGGCACGTCGTCGGGTCGTAATCTGTGTCTCGCATGTGTCGGCTTCTACGTCAGCACACTGTCCGCCGCGTACGCGAGACGGGAAGTGACCGCTGGGACGAGTCGGGGCAACGCCATTGCCGCACCGACCGAGAGCACGACCGCAACGCCGGCGGTCACGACTGGCGAACGAAACGCAAGGTCTGCCCGTACTCCGGCGCGGGTGACCAGCAACACGACCGCGTTGTAGTATCCGAGTCGGACGACGAACGAGAGGGGTGACATGGACGGCCACGCGGCCCCGAATCTCTCGCCGCGAAGCGTACCGATAGCGAGCGTGAGCGTCGCCCAGACGAACAGCGCGGCGTATTTTACCGCCGCGTTCGGGTCGGCGTCCATCAGCGCGGTGAACGCAGGGAGGGAGAGAAACGTCACCTCACCGAGGGCGAAAAACACGTTCTCGATCCACCTCTCGATACCCTGTTTCCCATCACGGGGTCGAAGCTGCCGCTCTTCTACTGTGTACTCGGTGCCGCGACTCGTCATGGCGAAAAGTTTCGGTAGCTTTGCATATAAACGTGGGGTGAAGGGGATGGAGGCGCCCGACCACTCCACCGGTGGGAACCCGTCCGTCGAACGACCTCCTCGACTACTTCACTCGCTCGAACCGGTGGCGATACACCGTCGCGTCGTCGTCCCACTCGAAGTTTTCGTGGGCCTGATTCAGGCGTTCTCTGTACTCCTCTAGATTCTCTGACCCCTCGGCTCTCGCGTCCTCGTCGGTCAAATCGCCTAGCTTTCGCTCGGTGACTTCGACCACTTCGAACGTCTCGCCGTCGATGTCGAAGGTGTCGCCTTCCTCGGCGTACTGGTCGCCGCGGTGCAACTGGGAGACGCGGCCCGACGCAACCGCCTGTTGGATGTGCTCTGCGGGAAGTACCGTGCTGGCGTCGATGTGAGCCATAGCGACGGTTCGACCTGCGCCCAGAAAACGACTGCCCTTTCGACACTGCGGTCTCTGACTGTCCCGACTACGACTGCCGCTTTTCGCCGTTCAAAATCCCGCCGAGTGCACCGCCGAGGGCGCTGTCGAGCGCCAACAGGAAGGCGACGAAGACGGCCGCCAGGAACACACCGGCCCCGCCGAACAGCGACCCGACTGGACCGCCTGCCAGGCCGCCGACGATGGTTCCGGCGAATCCGAGGAACAACGCGACGACCAGTCCGCCGAGCGACCCGGCGAGCAATCCATGCCAGAAGCCTCGGCCGAGTCCACCGCCCGCGACGTATCCCGCTGCGAATCCACCGATGAGTCCAGCCCCGACGTGGCCGATTCCGGGGACAGCGAAGGCAACGATTCCCGCGAGTACCGAGACGACGAACCCGATGAAGACTGCGTACCAGTCGGTCATGCCACGAAGGTAGGTGACCGACGAGCAAAAGCGTCCCGCCGAGACGGGTCGAACGGCGCTATGGACGCCCTTTTAAGGGGGGAGGCCATACGAGTGACCATGATTTTCGAGACCCTGCCGACGACGCCCACGTCGGAGGAACTCATCGACAAGGCGTTTTCGCGGGCGGCACGGGCGGGCCGGGCCAAAAGCGGTATCCAGGCCCAACAGTCCATGCTCCAGACCGCCTCGAACGTCCTCTCGGACAACCTCCAGAACGTCGTCACGTCCTGGCCCGATTTCAACGAGGTAGACCCCTTCTACTACGAACTCGCGGACGCCGTCGTGGAGGTAGACGAAGTGCGAAAGAGCCTCTCCGAGATTCAGTGGGCCTCCAGGAAGACGAAAGAGATCGGTCGCGAGTATCAGGGAAAACTCGGTGGCGACATCGACTACGCCCGCAAAGTACGCAAACAGGGGTTCGCCCGTCTCGCAGACGTCGTCGAGGAGGTCGAAGCCGACCTCGACCGAGTCGGCGAGGCGCGAAACGACCTTCGTGTCCTTCCCGACATCTCCCCCGACGACCCGACGGTCGTCGTCGCAGGCTACCCCAACGTCGGCAAGTCGTCGTTCGTCAACAGCGTGACCCACGCACGCAACGAGATTGCCGAGTACCCCTTCACGACTAAGGGCGTTCGGGTCGGCCACTTCGAGCGCGCCCACATTCGCTACCAGATCGTGGACACGCCTGGCCTGCTCGACCGTCCCGCCGACGAGCGAAACGCCATCGAATCGCAGGCGGTCTCGGCTCTCACTCACCTCGCCGACTGCATCCTGTTCATCGTGGATGCGAGCGCCTACTGTGGCTACCCGCTCGACGCCCAACTCGAACTCAGAGACTCCGTCGAGGAGCAGTTCGGCGACGTGCCCGTCCTCACCGTCTGTAACAAGGCGGACCTCTCGACCGACGTCGAGGCAGACCTGTTCATGAGCATCGAGGACGACGACAACGTCACGGAGACGCTCGACGCCGCCGTCGACGCCATCGGCTACGAACCCGAACTGCCGTTCGACGGCTAGCCGGAACCCGGTTCGGCGACCTGATAGTCCACGTAGCGGACGCGAATTTCGGGCGTTCTCCCCGTTCGGTCTCGGATGCGTCGCTGAATGGTCCGGGCGAGGTTCGGATACGACCGGTTCGACGTTCGACTCACCGTCACTGTGATGGTTCGAGACCCCCCGACAGCGGAGTACTCGGGTCGAACCGACACAGCGTCGAGTCTGTCGTAGGTCGGACGCGAGAGTACGTCTTCGACCGCGCTCGTCGTCGCCCGTTCGAACGACAGTTGGTGGTACGTCCCGACGAGAACGACTCCGACGACGACGGTCAAAACGAGCACTGCGCCGATACGGACGGCACTCGAAAAGAGAGACGAATCGCTTCCCTCCGACCGGTAACCGAGATACCAGAGCGTGACGATGACGGCGGCGTTGATGGCGACGATAGTCACCGCCAGCAGTACCGCCGCCCCGAGTGCCACGATGAACGTCCCCCAGACGAGGGCGATACCAGTCGTCGCCGCTGCTGGCAGAAGCGCCGCGGCGATCATCACGCCCACGAGTGCCGTCGGCCCTTCCGTCGTGAGCGCGAACGCGGCAGCCGACCCTGCCGTGAGGCCGATGATGACCGTGACGAGCGTCGGCGCGATCCGAACGTTTACCAGTTCCAGCGTGGAGACTTCGAGTTCGGCGGGTGCAAATCCGGTCGTTCGGAGAACGAGTCCGAAGAGTGCCGCGGCTACCACCGCCACGACGATACCTCCTACCTGAAATCCAACGCTGTCGGCGGTCATCTTCCAGTCGCCCGTGACCGTGCCGACGCCGGTCGTGAGAATCGGACCGACGAGCGGGGCGATGACCATCGACCCGACCACCACCGCGGGTGAGTCGGCGAGCAATCCTCCAGCAGCGATGACGGCCGACAGGACGATCAACCAGACGTACGAGTACGGGTCTCGTGACATATCCCGCGACTTCGACCGGAGTTCTGTGGTCGCCAACGGTGAGAAATCGCTCGCGTATCGGTCCTCTAACAGTCCCATCGTGGCCGTCTCTGCCGTCGCCGCCGTGCCGACGACGACGTACGACTCCTCGTCCAGACCGGCCTCGCGGAGTGTCCCGAGTACGTCGCTGACGGCGTCGGTCGGCAGCGGAAATTCGACCAGCATCCCTCCATCGGCGATGCCCGAGGCAGTGACGACGACATAATCGACATCCTGTTCGTCGAGCACCCCGAGAATGGCCTCCCGTCGACCCTCCGGAACGAAGACGTGTATTAGACGCACGGGAGCACAACCACACACCGTGACAAAAGCGTTCAGGCCGTTGTCTCGGTCTCGCTTCGTGTCTCGCCCCTATCGAGCCTCGTACGTTACCACCACCCGAACCGCGACCGTCACCGGGCCGGATTCTACCTCCGTCTTCCCGCCAGCGTCGGCCACCGTGGTCGCGCGGGCTTCGACCGGAACGAACGACGACTCTTCGGTCGAGACGTTTCTAATGCCCATGACAGTCACGTTCTCCGCACCCGCGATGGTCTCCGCATCGGTACGCGCGCTCTGCATCGCTCGCTGGAGCGCCTGTGCTCGGAGTTCGTCGCGCCGTGCCTCCGAGAGCGTGAGCGCCACTCCATCGACCTCGTTCGCGCCGTTTTTCACTGCCGTATCGAGGACCTCTCCCACGCGAGACGTATCGTTCAGCGTGATTTCGAACGCGTGAACTCCTCGAAAGTCGGCGGGAACGCCCGTTTCGTCGCGGTCCTCGCCGATGTCGAACGCGACGGTTCGAATCTGGTCGTCGGTCACGTCGGCCTGTCGGAGCGCCGCCCGCATCTGCGAGACGTTCTGGGCGAGTCGCGTGCGAACGGTCTCCGCGTCGTCGGCCGACTGGACGACTGCGACTCGAAGAATCGCCCGATTCGGCTCCGATTGTGCTTCACCGACCGCCGAGACGCGAATCGTCGCGCTCGCTCTGTCCGTTTCGTTCTCCTGTATCACGCCACCGGCAGTTCCCCACCCCGCTGAAGCGAGCAGGACGGAAACCCCCAGCGCCGTGATGAGTGCGCGTCGCATAGCGAGGGGAGTACACTTCCAGCTGACAAATAATTCAGCCCGAAACTTCGTCGAGTTCCATGTATCGAATCTGGACGGACACCGACCGGCCGGTACGACGTTCGATTCGGTCGCGTATCGTGTCTGCTAATTCAGGGTACGGTTGCTGGCGTGGCCGCCCGACGGTCACGACGACCCTGTCGGGTTCTCGGAAGGGAAGATACTGGGCGTACCTGTCAGTCCCCAACGGAACCCCTTGGCGATAGTGAATCGACATGTCGAGCTTCTTTACGTTCTGGTACTCGGATTCGGAGAGCACTCGACCAACCGTCTCGTCTGCCTGTCGTTCGAACTGCGCGCTCTGATACGTCGTGTACGTGACGCTGCCCAGGAAGAGCGACACCAGGGCAATACCGAGGAGGAGGACCCCGATTCGACGGATGGTTTCCTCTCGAGACCGTTCCGTATCGAACCAACTCTTCGGCTGATAGCCCATGTAGTGGAGCGTCAGGATAGCAGCGAGATTGATAGAGAGGACGTTCACGAGGACGAGCACGCCTGCACCGATGGCTATCATCGGCTCTCCCCACGCGATACCGATTCCGACCGCCGCGGCGGGCGGGATGAGCGCCGCCGCTATCATCACACCGACGAGCGCGACAGACACACCTGCCGCGAGGCTGATGACGCCCGCTGCCCCGGCACCCAGGGCGACGATGAGCGAGAGGAAATCCGGCGTCAGTCGCCCACTTATCTGAGAGATGGTCAGCACGTCCGTGTTCGGCGGGAAGAGGTAGAGATTTCGAACCAGAAGGGCGAACACTGTCGCGCTGAGGATGGAGACGAGACCGCCGAGTGCCTGCAGTTTTACCCCTCGGCGAAACAGGCCCTGGTCGTTCAAGACGGTGCCGACACCCGCCGCGAGCGCCGGACCGACCAGCGGCGCGATGACCATCGACCCGACGACGACGGCGGGCGAGTCGAGTAAGAGTCCCGCCGTCGCGACGACCGCGCTCACGACGGTCATGAAGATGAACGTCCGGAATTGGGGCGTCAGTTCACGCGCTTGAGTGAGAACCTCGTCGCGAGCGATTCGGTTGCCCCCGTTCTCGGCGTCGTACCGTTTCGCCAGTCGCTGGAACTCGCGAGACGTGTCGGTTTCAGCGTCGATGATGACCGTGTGCGCGTCGTCGCTCAACCCCGCGTCGTAGAGTTTGTCGATGACCGGTTGCACCGCGCTCTGTGGAAGAGGGAACGTCGCAAGCGCGGTGTACTTCCGCCCCCCCGTTTCGTCAGTGAGAAAGTAGTCGATGCCCTCGGATTCGAGCGTCTCCACGACTGTCTCGCGCTCGCCCGTCGGGATAGAAACCTGTACGAGTCGCACAGATTACGATGGGGTTCGGCTACTGATATAATCGACGGGTCGAACGCGAACTGAAAGCTCGAACGAAAGCACGTCGGTTAAGCGTCGGCGGTGGAAAGGGTGCGTATGTTCGAAGACCGCCCCAACCGGAGCGCAGAAATCGTGTTCGTCGGGCGTTCTAACGTTGGAAAGTCCACGCTGATGCGCGAACTGACGGGCCACCGCTTCGAAACGGGCGGGAAACCCGGCGTCACGCGCCGACCGAACCACTTCGACTGGTCGAGCGAGGACTTCGTACTCACCGACCTTCCGGGGTTCGGGTTCATGTCCGGCGTGCCCGAAGCGCACAGAGAGCAGATAAAAACCGACATCGTGCAGTACATAGAAGAGTACGCGGAGAACATCCTCGTCGGCGTTCTCGTCGTGGACGGCAAGAGCGTCGTGGACATCATCGACCGCCACTCCGGCGAGGACGAGGTTCCACACGACGTGGAGATGTTCTACTTCCTCCGTGACGTGGGCATCCCAGTCGTCGTCGCCGTGAACAAGATGGACAAGGTCGACGACGAAGACGAGCGACTGGACGACCTCTGTGACCGCCTCGGCCTGCACCCGCCGTGGAAACAGTGGCAGGACACCATCGCCCCTATCAGTGCAAAGCGGGGGAACATCGACGCGTTGAACGAGGCCGTAAAGACCCACTTACACGACCAAAAGCGCGACGACCTGCTCAAATTCTTCTCGTAGGTCGGGGCGAAAGGGGGGGATTCATGACAACCCAGTTCTAAGCGCCGGACGATGGGTATCCTCGAGGACAAACGCCGAGCACGAATCTTCTACAAGTATCTCTCCAAGGTGTACGATACGGTCAATCCGTTCATCTGGAACGAGGAGATGCGCACCGAGGCGCTGTCGATGCTCGACATCGATACGGACGACAGAGTGCTCGACGTGGGGTGCGGTACCGGTTTCGGCACCGAGGGACTACTCGAACACAGCGACGACGTCCACGGGCTCGACCAGAGCGTCCACCAGCTAGAGAAAGCGTGGGCGAAACTCGGCAAGCACGACCCCGTCAGCTTCTATCGTGGAGACGCCGAACGCCTCCCGTTCAAAGACGACTCGTTCGACGTGGTCTGGTCGTCCGGGTCTATCGAGTACTGGCCCGACCCGGTTGCAACCCTCCGTGACATCCGCCGCGTGACGAAACCCGGCGGGCAGGTACTCGTTGTCGGCCCGAACTATCCCGGAACCGGCATCATGCAGCGACTCGCCGACGCCATCATGCTCTTTTACGACCGTGCCGAAGCGGACCGGATGTTCCGGGACGCGGGGTACGAAGACGTTCGGCATCGGGAAATGGGTCCGAGTTACGACCCCGATATCGCCATCACGACCGTCGCTCGCGTGCCCGAGAACGACTGAGGACGGACCGAAGACGCGACCGAACCACCCGCCGACCCGGTTTCGGCAGTCTCTAACTCGCAGTCATCGTCACCTCCGCGACCATTCTCCTACCCATGGATATTCGGACCACGACGTTATCACCCGGCTCGAACGACGGTTCGTTCCCGCCAGTTCCAGACTCGCAGTTTCGCCAGCGTCCCACGTCCCGTTTGCTGTGCTGTTGAACGCCCCGGTCGGCCCTGGCCGGAACCCCCTCGCCGAGAAGAAACGGAGCCGGTGGCTGGTGTTCGAGCGGGGTGTCGTTCACTCGAACGCGGACGACGAGCGAATCGACAGCCAACGACTCACTGGCACGATGAACGAACGTCAGGCGGTCGGCGTCTGCGTCCGCCGAGACGTCGACGGCGACCAGCTTCGGCTCTCGGAGTGACGCCGAATCGAGTGCGACCGTTTCGATGGTTCCAGCGAGGACGAGCGTGACGAGGACTAGTAGGACCGTTGTGACGACGGGTGAGAGGGCACGGTTCGGCACGGGGGCGAGTGGTCCCGTTTCGCTACTTTAACTTTCGGGAGTTCCGGAGGTCGCGTTCGTCTGCGCCGTCCCGTAGGGATCGAGCGTCACGTTGACCGTCTCCGATTCGTGGGTGGATGAGACGGTGAACCGTCGATGGGGAGCGACCGTCCACAAGACGCCATCGGGTCCAGTGTCGCCGACGGCGTCGCCACCGACCAGGACGTGACTTTTCACCGGGTTCCCGTCCGCGTCCGTAACGTTGATGCGAAGTGGGCCACCGGGATACGTGCGGTTGACGATAATCTCGAGGCTCGTCGTGTTGTTTCGGACGGGGTCTCCGTAGGGGACGTGATGCTTTCCGGTGAGGTCTTTGTACTGAATCTCGCGGAATATCTTCTTCGTGCCACTATCGAGGTACGCCTCGATGACCCCCTGTGGATGGACGAATCGTGAGACGAGCACGCCGGTCGAGATCAACTGATCGGTTCCCGCGTGGACTTCCCGATTGTCGAAGCTAGAGAGCAACGGGTACTGCATATACGTGTGGTTCTGTGCCTTCTGGAGCGTCATCTGTCCACTCTTGTCCGGGTTCCGATAATCCGCCCGGTACGCTTCTCGAACGAACTGTGAGTCACGGATGGCCGCGAGAACGACTCCCCGTTCCGTCGCCGACACGTACACCGACCGTGGTGTGATTTCGTTGCGATACGTGTCGCGGAGCATCTGTCGAACCGGACCGCTGATGGGGACGATATCGGCTTTGAGAGACTCTTTCTCGGGTGAGAATCGAGGCACGCTCTCTGCTTGCGTGTCCATGTACTCGATGGACTGCTCTATGTTCTCCGCTCTCGCGTCGAGGACGGCGAGCCGCGCAGCGTACGCACTTGTCGAGAGCTTTCCGTTACTGTACTGCCTGCTAATCGTTCGCTCTCTGTTCTTCAACGACGCGAGTTCAGACTTGAGTTCGAACTGATAGCGGATGAGAACCTGCTCTTTCTCTGCTCTACTCGCGGTGTTCGATAACTGCTCGTCGAGCGCGTACATCCGCTTTTGCTCTCGAACTTCGGTTCTGTCCATCTCCAGCGCAACGCCGAGATTGATCGACGGTTTGTGTGTCGCCGCTTGCGGCGTCTTTCCCGGACTCAGTTCCGAAGTCGTGTTGTTGACTCCCGGCGGCTTCGCCGGATTCTCCGCGTCCGTTGTCGGCGAAACAGACGTTTCCGCCCCCGCTTTGAACGCTGCGGTAGGCGAACAGAGGATGAGGAGGACTGCTAATACGACGGGAAGCACCCGACTCATACGGTTACTGTACGAACCTCTTCATTAAAATACGTGCGGGATTCGACAACCGTTGTTTGAACGGTGGCGAAAAAAGAACTCATGCAAACTACCTGTAGCAAAGAGAGAGAGAGAGAGAATCCCGGCCTTCCGGCCGGGCGTGAATCCGACCACTTTCAGTCCGAACCACGCGGTGAAGCCCGCTGGGGTCGTCTCTGCGGTAACTCACCGGCAAAAGTTGGCGGTTGGATTGATGTCCGCCCGTACGACGAAGGCTACCATACCGTTCCCGCAAGGGCGTCACGAGGCTGTGGAAACACAGTAATCAAAATGCGAACCTCGCCCATGTGAGCGTCACCGTCGTGGCAGAGAGGTGACGCTGGTCGATGGCACGACCTGTGCCCGGACGCAGAGAAATCGGCGTCCGGGGGTATCCCCCGACCCCTTCGTGGGGAATGGGGATGCACGGTGCAAGGAGATACCGCGTCCTTCGGGACGCCAACTACGCCAGATCCCTCACGGGACTCACGGACTGCGCACGAACCGAGACACCCCGTGCAAGTGGGTGGTGGATTTGCCTCCGTCGGACAAACCGGATTCCACGCACTAGTTTTGCGGGGTGCGATGGCCGGGGCGACCCCGAGCGCGGATGGGGAAATCTCGCCGTGAACGGCAAGGAGGATATCATTTACTGATGTTTTATCGCTCGGATGGAAAGTATTTTCTTACCCAATAAACCACACATGGGTATGCGGTTACACTCCGCCCTCCTCGTGGTCTCTCTTTCCCTCCTTCTCGTGGGAACCGTCGCTACCACAACCGCCGCACATCAGTCGCCGCCGACGAGCGTCGATGATACGGCTGTAAACCGGACGGCGGCAGCGAACGCGACGGAGGTGAACGGAACCACGATTCGTCTCGTTCCACAACCGAACGGCGACGCCCGGTGGAACGTCACGATGGAGTTCCCACTCCGTAACGAGAACGAAACTGCTGCGTTCGAAAACCTCGGACAGAGGTTCGAACGTGGGAACGCAGACGTGGCTTTTTCGGCGGAGTTGTTCCGTCGCATCTCCGCTCAGGTGGAGACCGAAACCGGCCGTGAGATGAAGATACGACAGGTAGACCGTTCGTACACTGTCGGTAACCGCGGGGGAACGCTCTCACTTTCGTTCGTCTGGATGAACTTTATGCGGGTCGAGGGGGACAAAATCATTCTCCGTGACGCTTTCTTGCTCGACGACGGCGAATCAACGTGGCTCCCGTCGCTCGCTGCCGACCAGCAACTCGTCGTCGAGGAGCCGACGCGGTACGAAATCCAGAGCTCTCCGAACTTCGGTCACCGGAACGGGACGATTCGTGTCGAGGGGCCGACGTCGTTGTACCCTGGCGAAATCGACGTGACCTACGTCGAAGACTCTGCCATCGAGCGGAAAAATCCGTTCGCTGGCGTCGAAGGTATCGCCCTCATCCTGCTCGTCCTCGGCACCGGTGGCGCGGGCCTGTACGTTCTGATACAACGCCAGGAGAACGAGTCGGTGGACGACTCCTCCTCGGAAGCCCCCTCCGTCACGTCGCCGGAACCGGATTCGGAGCATGAACCGGACGACGAACCCAACCTCGAACTCCTCTCCGACGAAGAACGAGTCGAACACTTGCTAGAGCAGAACGGTGGCCGGATGAAGCAGGCGAAAATCGTCACCGAGACGAACTGGTCGAACGCGAAAGTCTCCCAACGGCTCTCATCGATGGCCGACGAGGGACGCATCGACAAGCTTCGCATCGGGCGCGAGAACCTCATCAGCTTACCCGACGAG
The DNA here is from genome assembly GCF_054177595.1 of Haladaptatus ordinarius. NCBI lineage: Archaea > Methanobacteriati > Methanobacteriota > Halobacteria > Halobacteriales > Haladaptataceae > Haladaptatus > Haladaptatus ordinarius. The sequence goes on from NZ_JBPEHH010000004.1 coordinate 16,611, forward strand.
AACGCAACTGACTTCGAGAATAAGTAAATAATCAGAAAGGTACGGCAATTCCATTGTCGGCAGTTTCGAAAACGTTTACCTCCTACCCGGAAACGAATTGACCATGAAGGTCCTTGTAACGGTGAAGGAAATCGCCGAACTCGCGGACGACTTCGAAGTCGAGGGGACCGAGGTAGACGACCGATACCTCGAGTACGACCTGAACGAGTGGGACGACTACGCCGTCGAAGAAGGTGTCCAGTTGAACGAAGCGGGCGTCGCCGACGAAGTAGTGACGGTCACCATCGGCCCGGAACGCGCGGAAGAGACGATTCGAATGGCGCTCGCCAAGGGTGCCGACCGCTCGATTCGCGTCTGGGACGACGCGCTCGAAGACCCCGAACTGCTCGACATCGAGACGAAGACGAAGATTCTGTCCGCCGTCGTCGAAGAAGAAGACCCCGACCTCGTGCTGACCGGTGTCCAGGCGGCCGACGACGCCTTCGGTGCGACGGGTGTGTCGCTCGCCGAAACCATCGGATTCGAGTGGGCCGCAGTCGTGAACGCGCTCGACCTGGACGCGGACGCGGGCATCGCACACGTTCGTCGTGAACTGGAGGGCGGCGTCGAGGAACTGACCGACGTGGAACTCCCCGCCGTGCTCACGATTCAGACCGGTATCAACGAACCGCGGTACGCGAGTCTGCGCGGCATCCGCCAGGCGCAGTCCAAGGAAATCGCACCGAAGACGCTCGCAGACCTCGGTCTCGACGCCGACGCTGTGAAGAGCGACCTGACGCTAACCGACATGTACGAACCCGAAAGCGAGAGTGACGCCGAGATATTCGAGGGAAGCGCCGAGGAGACCGCCGGAAAACTGGCTACCGTGCTCCGCGAGAAGGGGGTGGCAGAATGAGCGACGTTCTCGCCATCACGGAGCACCGTCGCGGCGAACTCCGCGACGAGAGTTTCGAAGTCATCTCTGCCGGGCGCGAACTCGCCGAATCCGCGGGAGGCGACCTGCACCTCGCAGTCATCAGCGGTAACGTAGACGAGTTTGCGGACAGTCTGGACCGCGAGGGCGTGGCTGCCATCCACACCGTCGAATACGGCGAGGAGTTCAACCATGACGTGTACGTCCAGGCAATCGAGGCACTGTATGACGACCTCGCACCGACGTTCGTCCTGATGCCCAACAGCGTGAACGGACTGGATTACGCGCCCGCAATCGCCAATCGGCTCGACCTGCCACTCGTCACCGACGCCGTCGGCTTCGAGTACAACGAGAAACTCGTGGCGACCCGCGAGATGTACGGGTCGAAGGTCGAGACGACGGTGGAAGTGGAGGGCGACCGGTTCGCCATCACGATTCGCGGTGCCGAGTGGCCCGAGGCAGAGGGCGTCGGTGACGCGGACATCTCCGCGTTCGACTTCGAACCGGACGAATCCGCGATTCGCTCGACCGTCACCGGCTTCGAAGAGGTCGGCGGCGGCGACGTGGACATCAGCGAAGCGGAGTTCCTCGTCAGCATTGGTCGTGGTATCGAAGAGGAGGAGAACCTCCCGCTCATCGAAGACCTCGTGGAAGCGACGGATGCGACGTTGTCCTCGTCGCGTCCCATCGTCGACAACGGGTGGCTTCCGAAGAACCGGCAGGTCGGCCAGTCCGGAAAGCAGGTGACGCCGAATGTCTACCTCGCCATCGGTATCTCAGGTGCAGTCCAGCACGTCGCTGGAATGAAGGGTGCCGACACCATCATCGCCATCAACACCGACCCGAACGCGCCCATCTTCGACATCGCCGATTATGGTATCGTCGGTGACCTCTTCGACGTGGTGCCGGAGCTCATCGAGCAGTTCAGCTAGGTTTTTGGTCCAGATTTTTGCTGCTCGAACGGTGTGAGTGCAGGAAAAATGAGTCGTACGCGGTCTCTGAACCCGGAGAACGGGTCACATAGCGACATTTTTCTTCTCGCTCGCGGACGAGACACTATGACCGACGAGCGAGCGCGGCCGTTGGCGCTCTCGGCCTACGAGACGTTGGCCGACGCTACGTCGAGCGCGCGCTGACGAAGCCCTTCAACGCCGACCTCGAACGCCCAACGACGCAGGGACTGGTTCCGGACGTCGAGGGGTGGGACGTCCTCAATGCCGGCTGTGGACCGGGAATCACGACGGCGTCTCTGCTGGAGCGCGGTGCCACGGTAACCGCGCTCGACGTGAGTCCGGCGATGCTTACACACGCCCGCGAACGAGCGCCCGAGGCGAACGTTCTCCGGTGACCTCGGCATCGACTTCCCCCTCGAAGCCGACCGATTCGACCTCGTCTACAGTTCGCTGGCGTTCGATTACGTCGAAGACTGGTCGTCGCTCTTTGCGGAACTGGCTCGCGTGCTTCGTACCGGGGGACTTCTCGTTTTCTCCTGTGGGCACCGTTCCTATTTTCGGCAGTAAACAGCAGTCCTCTTCACGAATTGAGAGGTGGTGTGTGCCGCTGGGCTTGACACGGAATTTGATTTACTGCTATTGTTTTTCGTCTCTGTCGGGGTGACAGCGGGCGCGATAAACGCCGACCCACCACCAGCAGTCACCCTCTGATTGTTAGACTGTCCGATAAACGCAAGAGGCGCTTCACCGCACACGAGACGCGGGCCAGCGGAACGGCTAGCTGGCACGATTTCAGAATCCCCGATATACGAGGACGTGAACTCGTGGTGTAGTGTTACCGTCTCACTGTAAAACACACGCGCCACGTTGACAGCGCCGACATAATCCCGGTCGGCTTGATAGCCACACCGTGTGTCATCACAGCAGAAGTGCCCACCCCACCACACCTCGAACGAATGGTCAGGTGACTTTGTAGTGTGGCCAGTCGCACCACATCGAGGGCACGACCGGGACGTGTTGCCCGGACGCACCTTCTCCACGTGCAGTCCGGCGATGTCAGCCCGGTACTCGATTTTCGAGATAATCTCCCGACGCGCCCACGAACTGAGTTCCCACGAGAGTTGCCCCTCACCACGAGGCGGTGACAGACTCCGCAGGTCTTCGTGAACAACCGCGTCCACGTCGTACACGAGCGCGAGTGCGAGGACTTGATTCGCAACGTCATGAACGAGTTGCTCTCGCTTGTGACGAACCTTGTTGTTCACGCGCTCATACTCTGCGTGAACGTGTTTGAACGGTTCCGTGTGGTCACGACCTTCTCGTCGCAGATACGCGAGTTTGGCGTTGAGTTGATTGCGTTCCCGAGCGAGATGCTTCATCCGTTCCCGCTCCGTGTTCTGAATAAAATACGGAACAGAGAGTTGCTCACCGTCCTCGTTGACAACGACAGCGGTAGCGTCTTTGCGGAGTCCACCATCAATCGCTAAGACGGTTTCCACGTCGTCAGATTTTTCTGCGGGTTCGACTTCCACGGGGAATGAGAGTTCGTAGTATTCGGCCCCGGTTTTCGTTGTCGTGGATTGGAAGGAGGGTGCGGAGAGATTGCCGTGTTCGAGCAGTTCGTGGAACGCTTCGTAGCTGTCCAACTCCTGTTCTGTCCACGTCCAATCACCATGAGTCTCTGGTTCGAGCGTGTCTGGTGTTTTGAGGTTGACTGTGAGCGTCTGCGTAGACTCGTCGTACCCGTACTTCACAGCCTGTCCCGAAGTAGGGCCATCGTCTGCGGAGTACGGTAAGACACCTTTCGAGTACGAGGGGCAGTTCTGCATCTCGAAGTATGATTTGGGGAACCGACCGTGGCGGTCATAGTACGAATTGAGTTGGTCGATGAGCAAGTCAACATACCCGGATGAGATGTATTCCTCTGAATCCCACAGTCGTTCTTTGATTCGTCGGGTGTGGATACGTCGAATCTTGTGGTCGGGGAGAACGAACTGGATTGATTGGAACGCCTCACGCTTGTCAGCGTGGCTCCGTAGTGTTTCACCGACTTTCTGCATCACACAGCGTTTGTACCTGCTCGGGAGGTACAGGTCAACATCTGCGAACGCTTCGGTTTCGTCGAAGTCTTTCCACGCTTGATACGAGTAGTCGTCAATTCCTTCGAGGTGTTCGGGCGTCCAGTATCGCTCGACGAGTGCGTTCGCTATACGAGTCGTAAGGGTGTCAAATCGAGCGTGTCGCTCTCGCTCCTCGAATGGGAGGCGAATCGGGAGTGAGAGGTGCGTGGATGCCATCAGGAGTTACTCGTCGCTGTTTGCTGTTTCTTGCTGTTCGAGGCGGATGACGGCGACTTTCTTGCCAAGCCATGCTTTTGGCACAAGGACGTGTGCGCCGTGACCAATCTTGGTTGCCTCTTTTTCGAGGGCTTCCCGTCCCTCGAATGTGAACTCAGCCATATACTACTGTTTAAACCTCGAATAAACATAAAGGTACGGGTTGGTTTGTATGGAATGACTGCTGTTCACTGCCGTTTTTCGTAGCAGTTGCGCAACCCCGAGAACTACTTCGAGACCGAACGGGTGAGCGAAGTCTGGACGAGTTTCGGCGAGCCAGTCGAAGTGCCGACCTACCGTCGACCGCTTTCGGCGATGGTGAATCCACTGCTCGATGCGGGCTTTCGACTCGACCGACTGGAAGAGGCCCGGCCGACCGAGAGCTTCCGGGGGAAATTTCCAGGGGTGTTCGAGCGCGTGTCGCAGGAACCGACGTTTCTCTCGGTTCGGGCCGTATTGACAGCGGATTGAACCCGTCACGTATTTGCGTCCCCCGTCCTGAAGCACACACGAATGGAGTACCTGATGGCCCGCAGGACGCTCGTCGAAGACCGGTTGCAGGAGGTCGTCGAGCGGGTCGAGCCACGCGAACTGTCGGAGCGGCTGGCACACACGGCGCTTTCGGGTGGGAAGCGAGTTCGACCGACGGTTGCGGTGTTAGTTTGCGAGGCGGCGGGTGGGGACGCCGAAGATGCGGTCGATTTTGCGGTGGGAATCGAACTCGTCCACGATGCCTCGCTAGTGGTGGACGACATCATCGACCGCTCTGACGTGCGCCGGGGAACTCCGAGCGCGTGGGCCGAGTACGGCCACGGACCTGCCATCATCGCCAGCGACGGGATGCTCGGTGAGGCGTTCGAACTGTTCTCGCCCGACCCCCGTGCGATGGAGGTCGTCGCGGAGTCGATGATCGAACTCGGGATGGGTGAGGCGTCGGAACTCGTCGACTTTCCGTCGAACCAGTCGGAGTACATGGAACTCGCCCGCCGGAAGACGGGGGCCCTGTTCCGTGCCGCCGCCGAACTCGGCGCGTTGGCGGCGGGGAGCGACGCGGAAGCGGTCGATGCCTTCGGGGAGTACGCGGAACGAGTCGGCGTCGCGTTCCAGATTCGAGACGACGTGTTAGACGAGACTGCCGACCCCGACGACCTCGGCAAGCCGACCGGACAGGACGAGGAAATCGGCCGCCCCTCTATCGTCCAGGTCACCGACCTCAGTGCGGACGAGGCGAACGAACTGGCCCACGAGCAGTCCGAGGCGGCCCTGGCCGCCCTCGACAGGGTGAACGCCCCGGATTCCGAGGCGCTGGACTATCTGCGCGATTTCGCGCAGTTCGTCGTCACGCGCGAACATTGACGTACGGCCGATTCCGGACGACCTCTCTCCGAGAGGCCGCTTTCACCTCCTAAACGCATTTGTTGCTACCGCTCGAACTGACTGATATGAATCACGTTTCCATCGCCAACGTCGAACCGAGCGCCGTCGCGAACGATAGCGACCGGAACGGACTGTCGGAACCACTGGGAACGATCGACGTCGCGATAAATCACTATCGGGTCGCTCCCGGTGATGGACTCCCCGGCGGTCTCCACGCCCATATGGACCAGGAGGAGGTATTCGTCGTCGTCGCGGGAGAAGTGACCTTCGAGACGTACGCGCCACGGAGCGGTGGGGGGAGAATCACCGTCAGTGCGGGCGAGATCATCAGATTCGCGCCCGGCGAGTTCCAGTCGGGGAGAAACGACTCCGACGACGAACTCGCCGTCCTCGCCTTCGGCGCACCCCGCGACAGCGACGACGTGCGCATTCCCGTGGACTGTCCCGAGTGTGCTCACGACGATATGCGTCTGGAGACTGGCGATGGCGTGCATACGCTCGTCTGCCCGGACTGCGGTGCCGAGCGCGTCCCGCAGGGGTGTCCCGAGTGTGGCCACAAACTCCGCGTCACGCTTGGCGAGGATGACCGGCCGGTCGTCGTCTGCTCGGAGTGCGGTGCCGAGTTCGAGACGCCACCGTTCGCCGGCTGATCGGTATCTCGTCCGATTCTCCCTCGACGACACGCTTATCCGGCAGAACCGAATACGAACCTATCAAGCGTGGCTATCACGGACAAAATCTACGTCAAAAACCATCGTCAGATTTCCTCGCAGTTGGACACCAACATCCCGAAAGGGGCGTTCAAGGGTGCGACGCTGGACATCCTCTTTCAGGGCGAGGGACTCCAGAAATTGGACGAGGCGACTCGGGACCGCGTCCTCGATTTCGCCGAGGATTTCCTCGACTGTGACTGCCAGAGCAACCCCTACTGTGGCTGTCCGGAGCGGAAGTTCATGCGCTATCTGCTGGAACTGCGCGAGGGTGGCCTCGGCCCCGACGCCATCGTGGACGTGATGAGCGACGACTACATGGTGTACGCCTACTCGGGCGACGTCCTCTCGTTTTTGGACGACTCGGTGCGCACGCTCGAAGCGGTTGAGGAACTCGCCAACGTGGAAGGCGACGAATCGATGGAAGCGCGCGCCCGGCAGAAGAAACACTCGCTGTCGGGGTAATCTGCGTCGAAATCGCCAACCTACCGCTTATCCGAGTTGGAACGGTTCGTCGGTCTCCAGTTCGTCGTCCAACTCTTCGAGGTGGATGACCTCCTCTTCGCCCTCGTCGTCTACCTTCGTCTGGAGGTGGTGGACGAACTGCTTGTGTTCTTGCAGTTGCTCGCGGAGGTGCTCGGCCTCCAGTTCGAGCCGTTCGTGCTCGCGGACGAAGCTCTTGGGCACTTCGACTTTCGGCGGGAACGAGGTGTCGTCGGTCTCGCCGACCTGGTTCTCGGGGACGACCTGTACCTTCCCGTCGTGGGCGACCAGCATGTCCACGTAGTCGCGGAACACCGCCGACAGCGAGATGTCGCGTTTCTCCGCTATCTCCCGCAGGGTCTCGAAGGCGTCCTCGTTGACCCGGAAGGAGATGGTCTTGTTCTTGTTACCCATCGTTGTGTAGATTAGTGACCTGACACTACTTAAGCATTCGTCAGACGTGCGTGGGCCACAACCCTGAGGTGCGTATCGTCCGTCACGAATCCACGTGCCGGGAGACGCTTCCGTTCGGGTTCGAGCGCTGTCCCAGGAGTTGCTCGACAGCGTGGAACTGCTCGATAAGATTCCGGGATATCTCTGGGGAATCGCGGTCTTCACGGTTTCGCTCGTCGTCTTCTACGCTATCGGTCGGTTTCTCGTAGAACCACTGGTCGGCCGCGCGCTCCGGATTCGAAACGTCAACCTCACCATCCGGGTGGCGATACTGCGCGTCGTCCGTGCGGCGATCTGGTTCGTGGGGATACTCCTGGCGCTCGACCTCGCCAGAGTGGACGTCTTCGGCGCTTCTGCGACGCTCGCGGCTGCGTTGACCATCGCAGTCGGCTTCGCGACCCGCGATATCGCGTCGAACCTCGTCGGTGGTATCTTCATCGTCACCGACCCGCGATTCAACATCGGCGACTGGATAGAGTGGACGGAAAACGAGGGCGTCATCGAGGACATCACCTTCCGGGTGACCCGCGTCCGGACCTTCGACAACGAACTCATCACGGTCCCGAACTCCGTACTCGCGACCAACGCCGTGACGAATCCGGTCGCCAGCGACAGACTCCGTATCCGTCACGAGTTCCCCATCGGATACGAGGCGGACGTCGACGCGGTGAGCGCAATTTTGCTGGCGGTGGCCGAGCACCACGACGCCGTCTTGGACGACCCCGAGCCATCTGTTCGAATCGTCGACATGACCGACTCTCGCGTCGGCGTCGAGGTGCGCTTCTGGATTGACGACCCCGACCACTCGGAGTTCGTCGCAATCCGCTCGGAGTTCTTCCGGCGGGTCGACCGACGATTCGACGAGGAGGGTATCACACTGGCCGAGTAATCAGAAGAACGTCACCATCCCTTCGACCAGTTTGTTCTCCGCCAGGCGCAGATGCTCCTCTACGGTTCGGCGCTCGATTCCCATCTCCTCGGCGATGTCGGCGGTCGTCGTCTCGCGCGGAATGCGGTAGTAGCCCCACTCGTAGGCCGTCACCAGCGCCTCCCGTTGTCGGGACGAGAGGTCGGGAAGGGCGGTTTCGGGCGTGAGCAGTGGGCGGTCGCCGGGCACCGTCGATATCTCGCGCTTCGATTCGACGGTCACCGGAAACTCGTCCACCACATCGCGGTAGAGGTCGGTCAGGTTCGCCGAATCGAGGGCGAGCACCCGACACCACTTCTCGCCCTCGGCGTAGCGGAGCGGCGGGACGAGCAGACAGCCGTGCCGGGCGAGAAACGGTTCGACCGTGTCGGCCTCGCGGTCTTTCAGACAGGCCTCGGTCATCGCCAGTCGCTCGTCACCTTCGACCAGCAGTTCACGCACGCCGACGAGTCCGTCGAGGTGGTCCACTGCTTCGTCTCCCGATGGGCCGCTGACGTGGAGGAGGTCACAGTGGTCGTTACACCACAGTTCGATGGTCGTCTCGGTTCCCGCAGTCGCGTCCGCGCACACGCTGGGTTGACCGATTTGCAGTACGACCTCGTGCATCACGCTCACTTTTCGCGGACGGTATTTAAAGAACCCTCCGTACGCGTGGCCCTGGGTATTTTGCGCTCGCGTCCGTACGACACAGTATGAACGACGGAGCAGAATCGCACGGCGTCGGCGAACCGAGCGACCAGTGGCGTGAGTATCGTGGCGCGCCGACCGGTACGGACATCGAGTGTAAGGGCTGGCGACAGGAGGCAGCCCTCCGCATGCTGAACAACAACCTCGACCCGGACGTAGGCGAGAACCCCGAAGACCTCGTCGTCTACGGCGGCACGGGACGGGCGGCCCGCAGTTGGGACGCCTACGACGCCATCATGGCCGAACTGCGCGAACTCGACGACGACGAGACGCTGCTCGTCCAGTCGGGAAAACCCGTCGGTCGGTTCACGACCCACGAACGTGCTCCTCGGGTGCTCGTCGCCAACTCGAACCTCGTGGGGAAGTGGGACGACTGGGAGCACTTCCACGAACTCGAAGCGAAAGGCCTCATCATGTACGGCCAGATGACCGCTGGCTCGTGGGCGTACATCGGTACGCAGGGTATCATCCAGGGCACCTACGAGACGCTGGCCGCCCTCGCGGACGACCACTACGACAGCAGCCTCGAAGGAAAAATCGTCGTCACGGGCGGTCTCGGCGGGATGGGCGGTGCCCAACCTCTCGCAGTGACGATGAACCACGGCGTCTGCATCGCCGCCGAGGTGGACGAAGCCCGAATCGACCGTCGTATCGAGACGGGCTACTGCATGGAGAAGACCGACGACTTGGACGAGGCCATCCGCAACGCGACGGAGGCGGCCGAGGCGGGCGAAGCCTACTCCGTCGGCGTCCACATCAACGCCGCCGACATGCTCGAAGGGATGCTCGCCCGTGACTTCGTTCCGGACGTCGTCACCGACCAGACGAGCGCCCACGACGAACTGGAGGGCTACTATCCTTCTGGCTACACGGTCGAAGAAGCCGACGAACTTCGGGAGCGCGACCCGGAAACGTACGTCGAAGAGAGCCTCGACACGATGGAACGCCACGTACAGGGTATCCTCGACATCCAGGATGGTGGGGCGGTCGCTTTCGAGTACGGCAACAACATCCGCGGGCAGGTAAAAGAACACCGGGACCTGCAGAACGCGTTCGATTTCCCCGGCTTCGTTCCTGCCTACATCCGCCCGCTCTTCTGCCAGGGGAAGGGACCGTTCCGCTGGGCCGCGCTCTCTGGCAATCCGGACGACATCTATCGTACCGACAAAGCGGTAAAAGAGTTGTTCCCCGAGAAGGACCAACTCCACCGCTGGATCGACCTCGCACAGGAGCAGGTCGAGTTCCAGGGACTTCCGTCGCGCGTTTGTTGGCTCGGGTACGAGACGAGCGATGCTCCGGAGGAGCATCGAAGCGGAGGCGACGAAGACGGTCTCACGGAACGCGCACGCTTCGCCCTCCGAATCAACGAACTCGTCGCGGCGGGCGAAATCGAGGCCCCCATCGTCGTCACGCGCGACCACCTCGACGCTGGCTCGGTCGCCAGTCCCAACCGCGAGACGGAGGCCATGCGCGACGGCTCTGACGCCATCGCCGACTGGCCCATCCTGAACGCCCTGCTCAACTGCGCGGCGGGCGCTGACATCGTGAGCGTGCACGACGGGGGTGGTGTCGGCATCGGCAACGCGCTCCATGCGAACAACCACGTCGTCCTCGACGGCACCGACCTGGCGGCCGAGAAAGCTCGCCGCGTGTTCACGACCGACCCCGGAATGGGCGTGATTCGGCACGCCGACGCGGGCTACGACGTGGCGATAGAACAGGCCGAAAAATCGAACGTGCCAATACCGATGCGGGACCGACGATGAGCGAGTTGACACACACCTTCGAGTGGGCGGGGACGTCCGCCGACCCGAACGACGAGCAGTTCGCGGACGTCGTATCTCCGACCGACCTCGACAGCGCAGCCGAGTTCGACGCCGTCCTCGTCGGCGAACCGTACGACGGCGCAGTCATCGGTCGGAAGGGGGCCGGGGACGGCCCGCGTGCGATACGCGACGCGCTGGCCGGGACGAAATCGCACCACTTCGACGCGGGGCCGGTCGAGGCTGTCGGTGACCTCGGCGACGTGACTGGACTCGAAGAGACGGGGTCGGTCGACGAAGCGCAGTCGCTGGTACGCGAAACCGCCGCTACGGTCCACGAGCAAGACACCGTCCCCGTCTTCCTCGGCGGCGACAACTCCCTCACGTACCCGAACGCCGAACCGCTCGTGGACGCCGGTTCGCTCGGCGTCGTCAACTTCGACGCGCATCTCGACGTCCGCGAGGTGCGCGGCGACCCGACCAGCGGGACCCCCTACCGTCAACTGTTCGACGCCGGACTCGATTCGTACGCCTGCGTCGGTGCGCGACACTTCGAGACGACCACCGCCTACGCCGACTTCGTCCGCGAGCAAGACGGTGAAATCGTCACGGCAGAGGAAGTCGGCGAGGATTCCGTGTCGGCCATCGACACCGCACTCTCCGCGATGGACGGCGTGGACGCCGTCTACGTCAGCGTCGATATGGACGTGCTCGACGCCGCGGCCGCACCGGGGGTCAGTGCCCCCACACCGGGCGGCATTTCGTCTCGTGAGCTGTTCCGGATGCTTCGTCTCGCCGCGAGCGACGACCGAGTTGCAGGATTCGAGGTGGTCGAGTGTGCGCCCGACCTCGACCGCGAGAACGTAACGGCGAGTGCCGGTGCGCGAGCGGTCGCACACTTCCTCGCCGCGCTGGGAGGTGGCCGATGAGCGACCCGAACCACGGTTCCGACCGCGGTTCTGACCACGGCCGAACGGTGGTCGTCCACGACGCCGCACAGATAATCACCGTGGAGGAGGATGGCGACCTTGGAATCTACACCGACGCAGCGATTGCGGTGGTCGACGGCGAGGTCGCACGCATCGGCGCATCCGGACCCGTGACCCGCGAGTATCCGCCGGAGAACGCAGACGACGCAATCGACGCCAGCGGAAAGGCAATCGTTCCCGGGTTCGTCGACCCGCATACCCACGCCCTGTTCGCGGGCGACCGCTCCGACGAGTTCGAGGCGAAACTGCAGGGGAAGACGTACCAGGAGATTCTCTCGGAGGGGGGCGGCATCCTTCGCACCGTCCGGGCGACCAGAGAAGCCAGCGACGAGCGACTGCTCTCGAACCTCCTCGGCCACCTCGATACGATGCTCGCGCACGGGACGACGACCGTCGAGGTGAAATCCGGTTACGGGCTCGATACCGAGACGGAACTCCGGATGCTAGACGTCATCGCTCAGGCCGACGACCAGCATCCCGTCGACGTGATTCCCACGTTCATGGGCGCTCACGCGGTTCCAGAGGGACGAGATGCGGACGACTACGTGGACGAGGTGGTCGAAGAGCAGATTCCGGCGGTCGCCTCGCAGGGCATCGCGCAGTTCTGCGACGTGTTCTGTGAGGAGGGGGTCTTCGACGTGCCAGAGTCGCGCCGCGTGCTGGTGACCGGTACAGAACACGGGCTGACCCCGAAAGTTCACGCCGAAGAACTCGCGCACATCGGCGGGACGCAACTCGCCGCAGACCTCGGTGCGACGAGCGCCGACCACCTCCTTCACGCGACACAGGCGGACATCGACGCCATCACCGAGGCGGGCGTGGTGCCCGTCTTGCTCCCCGGCACCGCCTTCGGACTCAGCGCAGAGTACGCCGACGCACGGGCGTTCCTCGATGCGGGCGCGCCCGTCGCCATCGCCACGGACTTCAACCCGAACTGCTACTCCCAGAGCATGGGTTTCGCCACGTCGCTTTCATGCGTCGAGATGGGGATGACCCCCGCCGAGGCGCTGGTCGCGGGGACGAAACACGCCGCGCAGGCGCTCGACATCGAGGACGGGACAGGAACGCTCCAGCCCGGAACGCCCGGCGACTTCGCCGTGCTCGACGCGCCGAACTACGTCTACGTCCCCTACAACTTCGGTGTGAATGCAGTCGAGGCCGTGGTGAAAGACGGTGAGGTGGTTCATCGTGCGTAGACGTCTCGGTAGCGGGTTGTTCCGGAGTGGACGTCACCTCGAACACGGTTCCCCCTCCGACCCGAACGCCGATCTATCAAAACACAAAGTACTTGCGACGAGGGCAAACACCGAGGAACATGCGCCGCCGCCATTTCCTTCACGGAGCCAGCGTCGCTGCTTGTGCGTCGCTGGCTGGCTGTTCGATTCCCGGACGAACGACCACCCTCCACTCTCCCGAGCGCACGGACGAACAACGGGGTACGTACTAGACGTTCTTCGAGGACGACGAACGACTCCTGAACGTTGGCATCGAGTACGGTTCGCCACTGGGGAGCGGTCTCGTCCCACTGGAGTTCCACACGTGGCACAGAAACGACACGCACCTGAAACGGTTCCGCGTCGAGTTGCGGTTCGGGCGGTCACCGGCTGGCGTTCCACCGGACGTGTACTTAGACACGTTCGACAGCAGCCCGGACCCGAAAATCGACTTTCACGACGACACCGACGAGGGAACGACCGTGCTCGACGTTCCCGACCTCGGCCCGGTCGGCGTCGGCTCCATCGGAGTGAACTTCCTCGTTCGACCGCACGGGTGGTTGCTAGACGAAATCGGCGTCCGTATCCGAGAGGTCGTCACGGGCACGGGAGTGCTGGATGGACGTTACGTCGCAGAGGTAGACGACCGAGTCCCGTTTTCGGGCAATCGACGGTGACTGCTCGAAGACGAACTGAGGTGAGAGTACGATGACCGAAATCCGAATCGACGGCGAATCACTCACACCGGAAGGCGTAGAGCGAGTGGCACGCGACGATGCGACGGTCTTCGTCCCCGACGAAGCCCGCGAACGAGTTCGAACTGCCCGCGAGCGCGTCGAAGAGGTCGTCGAGAGCGGCGAAGCCGTCTATGGCGTCAACACCGGCTTCGGCGAACTGGTGGACGAACGAATCCCCCGCGAGGACATCGAGACGCTCCAGGAGAACCTCGTCAGGAGCCACGCCGCCGGTGCGGGCCGCGAACTGCGCCGCGAGGAAGTCCGGGCGATGATGGTCGGGCGCGTCAACGCGCTCGTCAAGGGCTACTCTGGCATCCGCGAGGTCGTGGTCGACCACCTCGTGACGATGCTAAACGAGGGCGTCCACCCCGTCGTCAAATCGCGCGGGAGCCTCGGAGCCAGCGGTGACCTGGCACCCCTCGCCCACCTCGCGCTGGTGTTGATGGGCGAAGGCGAGGCGACAGTCGCCGAGGAGCGACTGGACGGCGCGGACGCGCTCGAAACCGCCGGGCTCGACCCACTTACGCTCGCCGCCAAGGAGGGACTGGCGCTCATCAACGGCACCCAACTGTCGGTCGGCCTCGCCGCTCTGGCCGTCCGCGATACGGAGCGAGCGATTCGGGCGGCGGACGTCGCCGGCGCGCTCACGACCGAGGTGACGATGGGAACCACCGCGTCGGCGGATTCGGTCATCGCCGACGTTCGCCCCCACGCGGGCCACGCCGAGAGCGCGCGGAACGTCAAACGACTCACCGCCGACTCGAAAATCGTCGAATCCCACCGCAACTGCGACCGGGTGCAGGACGCCTACTCGATTCGCTGTCTTCCACAGGTTCACGGCGCGGTTCGGGACGCCGTCGCGCACCTCCGCGAGGCAGTCGAAACCGAACTCAACAGCGCGACCGACAACCCGCTCATCTTCCCTGCCGATTCGGTCAACAGCCGCGCGAGCGGAACCGGCGACGCCGCCGTTCTCTCGGGCGGCAACTTCCACGGCGACCCGCTCGCGCTCCCGCTGGATTACCTGACGAACGCCGTCACCGAACTCGCGGCCATCTCGGAGCGCCGGGTCGACCGGTTGCTCAATCCGAACGTCCAGGAGTCACACCTTCCGCCATTTCTCACCGAGCACAGCGGGCTTCGCTCTGGATACATGATCGCCCAGTACACTGCGGCGGCGCTGTTGAACGAGAACCGCTCTACCGGTCGCGCCTCGATGGACAACACTCCTGTCAGCGGCAATCAGGAAGACCACGTGAGCATGAGCGCACAGAGCGCGTACAACGCACGTCGGGCAGTGGAAAACGCGCTCGCTGTCGTCGGTATCGAACTCCTCTGTGGTGCACAGGCCGCGGAATTCGTCTCGGACGAACTCGAACACGGTATCGGGACTGGCGCGGCCTACGACGCAGTTCGCGAGGTCGTGCCGCCGCTCACCGACGACAGGCCCATCCACGACGACATCTCCGCCGCCGAGACGCTCGTCTGGTCCGGTCTTCTCGAAGAGCGCGTCGAAGACGCACTAGACGAACCGCTCGAGTAGCGACTGCCATCAGTCGGCTTCCGGTCGCCACGCCGTTCTCGTGTCACCGCCCGTCCGGGGGGTGCCAGTTCTGTCGAGCGCCCAGACGCCGTGTTCGTCGCACTCGAATACCCGCCGAAAGACCCGCGTCGATTCCGAACCGCAGTCGGGGCAGGGCCGTGCTGGCCCTTCGGCGGACGTATCAGCTTCCATCGCGTCGTATACGTCCTGCCAACTACCGCTCGGTGAGCTACGTTCGTCGGGCATCGCTCTCGATGGGCTGGGTCGTTCGTCGCACGGTCCGTCGCTGTGTGTCACACATCATGTGGAATTCTGACGTTTGGCGTTCTGTGCCAACCGATATCGGTCGATAGGCGGTGCTCTGTGACTACTATCTGCGCGTTCGATACCTCTCGAAAGAGGTGAAACGCTACTGTACCGTCGTTTCGGTCTCGTCGCTTTCGTCGGACTCGCCAACTCCGTCAGCTGTGTCGGACTCGTCGTTCGAATCGCCGCTCGTACCGAGACTTTCCAGCGCCTTGATGGCGTTGTCCCGATACGATTCGATGGCGGCGTCGTACTCCTGTTTCGCCATCGCGGCGTAGCGATTCGAGTCGTCGTCGAACGTTTCGATGCGTTCGAGCGTACGCTCGGCGGTTTCGACCACCCAGCGGTCACGCGTCGACTCGTCGACGACGGTGATGGATTCGGGGCGGAGGGAGACGTTCACGGTTCCATCGTCCGTCTCGAACGTCCGGGGCTTCCCGGCGATGGCGACGTAGGCGGGTGGTTCCAGTTCGCGGAGCATCGCCGCGGCGTCCGGCTGGTACTGGCCCGCGTAGACGAAGAACGTGTCTCCGTTCGGGTCGACGACTCGCCCGCGCCAGTACTCGTTGTCGTCGCCGACGTCCTCTTTCTCGGTGAGGGTTCCGACGACGAACACGCGGTTCGCCCGCTCGCCCGTGGGGAGGAGCAGGTAGACCGGTGCGCGTTCGTCCTCCGACTCTTTGAACGTGTAACTCGCGTCGTTGAACTCGGCCGCGAAGGTGCGGCGTGCGACTTCTCTGGTAGGTGCTTCACTCATGTTACATCGACCTCGCTTTGATGAGAACCGCTTCGACATCCACTGGTTCGTCGAGGAGTTCGACATCGTTCGCCAGCAGGTACCGACCCATGGTCGGGCCTGCCACGCGGTAGTAGTGGCCGAGCGTCATCTCGCGCATCTCGTCGGCCACGACGGTCGTGTCGAGCGCGTCCATCGCCATCTGCTTGGCTTCGTCCAGTTCGGTGCCGGTCAGTTCCTCGGTCGCTTCCCGGTTGAAGATGACCTCGTGAACGTCGACACCGTCGTCCAGGACGCCCTTGATTCGAAGGTCGAACTCGCCGTCCACTTCGCCGTGTTCGGAACAGCGCCCGTTCTGGAGGACGCGCGTGCAGTCCTCGTGCGGGCAGCGTTTGATGAGGCCGCTGCCGGACTGGATGTCCACCAACGCACCCTCGACCTCGGATTCGTTGTCGCCGACTTCGATGTCGGTGTCGAGTTCCTCGATGGTCGTCGTGCGGTTGAGTTTTACCGAATAACGACCCTGATACTCGTCGGTGACGACGTTGCCGAGCCGGTAGACCTTGCCCTCCTCCAGTTCTGGGAGGTCGGACTTGGCCCACTTGGTGAACTTGATGGTGCCGCTTTCGTCGCCGAGCAGGCCGACCTGGCCGACGGCGTCGCTGCGCGGTTCCCAGAGGTCGACGACCTTGGCGGTGAGGTTCACCCACTGCTCGTCGGTTTCGATGTCTGCGGCCTGCACTTCGCTCGTCCCGCCCGTGCGGATGTCGTCGCGTTCGAGTCCCGCCTCGTCCAGGTAGTGGCTGGTGACGCTTCGCCGTGCCTCTTCCATCGGCACTTTGTACTCGTTGACGAGGCTGTCGAGACGCGAGGCTACGTCGTCTACAGTTACGTCGAGATGGTCGGAGAACTGTTCGTGTATCTCTTCTGCGTGCTGTCGCACATCGGTCATGGTTGCTCCGTCTCCGCTTTGGTTTCAGTGGGAGACGTATCGTGGTTGGTGCGCGATGATATAAAAGGTTACGTGCGCATGCAGAGTGAAAGTGAAAGCGCTGGAACTGGCCCTTCTCGAACCCGATCTGGGGACGTCGAAGAACGCGCATTCCGTCCACAGGACGCCACACCGTTCGGGGAAACCTTTCGTTCCCCCACCACCAAACGAGGGGTATGGACGACCGCCTCGAACGCTTCCTGCGCAACAAGGTTCGGGAAGCGGGCAAGAAGTACGCCGAGGCCCGCCAGTCGGCAGACCGACAGGTGAAGGAAGCCAGAGAGGCCTACCGAAACGCCCACGACACGACGCTCGCGGACCTACCCCAGGACGAACAGGGTCGAGCGAAGATCGTCTGCCGACGGTACGCCGAACGCCGGGCGGTGGCGCTCGACGAGATGAGTCGCCCGGCCTGTTTCGATCCGGACCATCCCGATTGCGAGGGTTGCGTCGAAGACATCCACGAGAGGACCATCGAGACGTGGTGAGATACAGGGTCTCGACTACCCGCTCTGGACGGCCGTTTTTCTCGCAGGTTCCGAACCGAACGACCGTTCAGTCGAGAAATGGGACGTTTCCCGACCACGCTCGAACGACGACAGTTCAGAAACCAATCGTGTCTGGTTGAAGGATGGAGACACGGCGCCATTCTTCGATATACGGGGTGTCCTCCCACCCGATTCTCTCGGCAAATGGTTTCGTCCCGGAGATTTCCTTCAAACCAATCTACTAATTTATATACTATACTAGCGTATGTGATACTTGGAGATACAAATGAGTACTGAGATGGAGAGCGGTGCGAAAGTGGTATCGGGTACTGAAGAGCCGTGGCGAGGAGCCATGGTGGCGGGTGCGATAATCGCGGTGATCGGCGTTCTCGCCATCTTCTCGCCCTTCGTGGCAGGCGTTTCCCTATCGATTCTGCTCGGCGCGCTACTGGTCGTCGGGTCGTTAGTCCACGTCGGTCGCGCCTTCTCCGGCGGATGGAAGCGATTCGTTGGACAGGGACTCCTCGCGGTCATCTACGCCATCGCGGGTATCTCGCTGATGGCGAACCCGGTCGTCGGACTGACGACGCTGACCATCCTGGTGGCGGTGTTCCTGTTCGTCGAGGGTATCGTCGAAATCGTCATGGGCTTCCAGGCTCGCGGTGAGCGTGGCTGGGGCGGACTCGTCGTGAGCGGTGTCCTCGCTCTGCTCATCGCCAGTCTCATCTGGGTCGGATTCCCGTCCAGCGCGCTGTGGGCGGTCGGTCTCCTATTCGGAGTGAACCTGCTCGCGACCGGCGTTTCGATGATGTTCATGGCCCAGGGAACCCGAACCGCGGCCCGCGAAGGGGTCGTCTCGGAGACGGAACCGCGCGGCGCCTGAACGACGACCACTCGTTTTTCGAACGACGTTCCAGAGAGAGGAGTTGCGACCATCGCGCGTCGATAGGGTGATTTTAGGCACCTCCTTCCCTTCGCCGAGACATGAACCGTCCGCTCGTCGCGCTGGTGATGGCCGGTGGAACCGGCACGCGACTCTACCCCGCGAGTCGAAGCCATCGCCCGAAACAGTTCCTCTCGCTCCTCGGTGACGACTCCCTGCTCGCTCGAACCGTAGAGCGCGCAGGCTTCGCCGACGAAACGTTCGTCTCTACCGCAGCGGAGCACGCCCAACTCGTCCACGAACACGTACCCGAAGCCGGTGTGCTCGTCGAACCCGACCCGAAGGACACCGGTCCAGCGCTCGTCTACGCCGCCCACCGAATCCGCGAGCAGGTCGGCGACTGCGTTCTGCTCTGTCTGCCGAGCGACCACCACATCGCGGGCGACTTCGAGACCACTGTCCGTCGCGCTGCCTCGGTTGCAGTTGAAACGGAGGGGGTCATCACCGTGGGTATCGAACCGACTCGTCCGGCGACGGGATACGGATACATCGAACCCGGACCCGACTACGGAAGCTACTTCGAGGTCGAACAGTTTCGTGAGAAACCCGATGCCGAGACCGCAGACCGATTCGTCGAAGAGGGTTTCTACTGGAACGCCGGCCTGTTCGCGTGGACGCCGGATGCCATCCTGCGAGAGGCACGCGATTCCCCACTTTCCCCCCTCGTAAACGCGCTCGAAGACGGCGACCCCGAACGCGGATTCGACGCCGTCGACCCTGTGAGCGTCGATTATGCCGTGATGGAGCGGACCGACGACGCCTACGTCGTCCCCGCCGGGTTCGAGTGGGACGACCTCGGGTCGTGGGACGCGCTCGAACGACTCGTCTCCGGCGAGAACGTTGTCCTCGGCGACGCCCTCGCCATCGACGCGAGCGGAAACGTCGTCGCCAGCGACAAGCACGTGAGTCTCGTCAGCGTGGACGACCTGGTCGTCGCGGCCTACGACGACCGCGTGCTGGTCGTCCCGAAATCGGACGCTCAGCGCGTGCGCGAGGTCGTCTCGGCATTGCGCGAAGACGGCCTATTTTGACTAGCCATCACCTTTCTCCGTCTCCGCGTGGAAGCCGAAACGCTATGACGCCATCCATCCAGTCGGTCGAGACGGAAGACGAGTACATCCACGTCCGATTCCGCGACCCCGACGAGTTCGACACGATTCGAACGCCCGATTGGGCCGAGCACGCCGCACAGGACGTCTCCGAGGGGGCGGAGGTCCGAACTGGAAAGCAGGAAGGAAGCGACGACTGGGAAGTCCAGAGCGTCCTGATAAAGAAACAGGCTGGCGAGGATACGGCTCGCGACGAGGCCAAACAGATAGTCGAGAAGATAGAATCCTGACTACCCGTCACTAATCGTAGCGAGCCGTAGCGAGGCCTATCGCAGGTCGCAGTAGTGATACTCGCCGTCACCGACGCGACGCGTAACCGTTTTTCCGACCTCCACCGACACAGGCACGTCGAACACCGGGCCGTCCCGGACGAACGTGTGAAACTCGCCGTTTTCACCGCACGGGTCGACGTCGTCCGAGAGGTCGGCGAGAAATCCTGTATCGAGGTCTCGGCCAGCGAACGACGTGTCCAACGTGGAGCCATCCACGGCGACCACGGTCGCCCGGAATCCGGCGTCGAGAAACGACCGAATCTGGTCGGCGGTGTCCCTCTCCCAGAGCGGCCAGACGCCTTCGATTTCGGTCTCTGCGAGTCGCTTCTCGCGGTAGCTTCGGACGTCTTCGAGATAGAGGTCGGCGAATGCGATTCGGTCGATGCCACTGGATGCGTAGTCGGCCATCACGGTCGCCATCCGCGATTCGTACTCCTCGTTCGAGCAGTCTTCGGGAAGTTCCACGAACCGAATCGGGAGGCCGAGGCTATCGGCCTGTCTCTCGTACAGCTCTCGGCGCACGCCGTGCATGCTACTTCGACCGTTCTCGGAGATGGTCGTGAGTAGTTCGCTCACGTCGTCTCTGCCGAGTTCGTACAGTGCGAACGCAGCGTCCTTCCCGCCACTCCACGAGAGCACCGTCGTCGGGTTCGCCATGGGTTGGATTTCGTTTCGGTGTTCAGCTTCGTAGCCGCCCTCCGTCGACGGGGAGCGCTGCTCCGTTGATGAAACTCGCCCGGTCGCTGGAGAGGAACGCGACTGCGTCGCCGAGTTCCATCGGGTCGCCGACCCTGTCCAGCGGGATGTCGCTCGCCCAGTCCGCGAGGCCGTCTTCGTAGCTGTCGTACTCGCCGCGTTCGAGGGCAGCTTCCACGAGTTCCTGAATCCGGGGCGTCTCGTGTGCGCCCGGGAGCACCGCGTTCACCCGAACGTCGGGGGCGAACTCGCGGGCTTGCGTCTTCATCAACCCGACGACACCCCGGCGAACCGCGTTCGAGAGCACGAGTCCGTCGATGGCTTCTCGGACGCTCGTCGAGGTGATGTTCACGACGGTTCCCGCATCACTTTCGACGAGATGGGGGTGTGCCCGCTTTGTCAGCCAGACGACGCTCATCACCAACAGGTCGTAGGCGGCGTACCAGTCGCGTTCGGTCGTGTCGAGAAACGGCCCGCTCGGTGGTCCGCCCGCGGACGTGACCAGGTGGTCGAGACCGCCGAACTCGTCTACGGTCGCCTCGATGAGCGACTCGACTTCGTCCGGGTCGGTGATGTCGGTCGGAACCGCGAGGACGGTTCCCTCGCCCATCCCGTCGATTTCCTCTTCGGCGGCTGCGAGGTCGTCTTCGCCGCGCGCGCAGATGACGACGTTCGCGCCTTCACGGGCCAGTGCTTTCGCGCTCGCCAGCCCCAGTCCGCTCGAACTCGCCGTTACCAGTGCCGTGTTGCCCTCCAATCCGAGGTGCATAGTTCCTCGTCACCGAGGGAGGCTAAAATTCCTCGGGAACCGGCTGTCGAACTGTCACCTCGCCCTCGTGTGTGACGCCGATGAGCAGCGGTTCGCGAACTTCCCGTCCCTCGATAGCGGCACCGGCCTCGTCGCTGATTCGTTTCATCAGTTCCGGGGCGGCGTGGTTTACCTTCACTCCCGCCTCGTCGCAGGCTTCGTAGACCCACGAGGGAACGTCGTAGAGGTCGGTGTTCGGCTCGACTTCGACTCGGACCGGAGCACGGAGTGCTTCCGCGAACGCCACTGTCTCGCGGGCCTTACTGACGTTTTCGCGGGCACTCGACTCGATGCTAGAAACGTTCGCACGTGACGTGCCGAGGCGGTCGGCGATGTCCGCTTGTGGCGTCCCGTGTTCGCGGAGCGCCAACACCTCCGCCTGTCGCCGCGTGAGCACGCTCGTCTCGGCGTCGAACCCTGATCGCCGGAGAACGTCGTCCACGTCGAGTTTTTCGCTCATCTGGTTTCCTCTGGTGTGTTTGACTGTCCGTCCTCCACTCGCGAAAGACTGTCCACCGGTGGGATTATCCGCCCCAGAAGTTGTCTCGACTTCCGAGGTGTTGGCGGCGACTCTTGCGGTCGTCGTCCCGTGCCGTCTCCTGTTCTTCGCTCTCGTCGTCTCCCTCGTCGGGGTCCATCGGGAGACGTTCGACGGGGTCGGCAGTCGCGTGATTGCTCTTGACGTTCGTGATCTTCACTTTCGCACGAGCGTCGGGCAGGATACCGTCGACGAGGACGATGAATCCGTCTTCGGTGCGTCCCACGCCCGATCCACTCTCGTGGATGTCGTCGATTTCGACGACGACCTCCTCGCCCAGTTTGACCGGCGCGGTTTTCAGTTCACGGATGGGTTGGCTGTAGTGGTTGCACCACTCGGCACCACCGCGGTCGCCGTAGTGATGACAACCCATTCCGTCGATTCGTTCCTCGAAACTGGGGCAGTCGTCGGCGAGTGGACAGTCTGGCATGGTGTAGAATCTAGTGGCACGGGTCTAAACACTTCCGCAACCTTTTGCTGCGGTCGGGTGCCAGCGGGCGCGCGACAGTACGCGCACCCGCTGGCCTTCCTCCCTGGCAAAAGGTTGATCAAAAGCGCGGCGGCCTCCCAATGGTCGGCCTTGCGCCCGCTCGCTCAGTCACTCCGCTCATTCACTCGCGGTGTGTGTGCTAGCTCGCTGGCGGTCGATTGGCCTGCTGATTTCTGGTGGGTGTGGTACCGGCTACTGCGTGGCGGAAGGCCGCCCAGCCGCGTTCGATACGCGGCGATGGCGATTCGTGCCGACCGCACGAATCGCCCGAGCAACCGGGGAGGGGCGGGGACGCCGCAGACGAGCGGCCCCGACGGTTCGGACCGCCCGTCAGCACGCGGTTGCGGAATGGTGTCCTGGCGATCCCTGCTGTGCCGTGGTTCCTGCTGTGTCGCGAGTCCGGTCTTCGTCACGCTGCGGTGCGGTCTTCACCGACCACCTTCGCCGTCGGAAATTACGAACTCGTGACCACACGCTGTCGGTCTCCCGACTCGGAACTCGGACGCTCACCATCGTTTCGACTTCGGCCACGCTCGTTTCTGTCGAAAATCATGGGTATAGAATACGAAAAGTATTCTATATCCATCAGACACGTGTGAGTATGAACCACCCTACCCCCAATCAGTTGCTCGTCCTCGGACTCGCTATCGGGTTTCCACCGTGGATTCTCTCGCTCTTCAGCGGGTTCGCTACCGGTGGCGTGGTCGTCGGTACCGGGTTCGGACTGTTCGCTGGAAACGCCGTACTCGCCCTCACCGTCGCCTACTACGCCGAAACCGATTCACGACCGATGTCGGGGTCGACGAGAGTCTTACTCGGACTCCTGGGCTTCTTCGTCGTGTTCGCGTTCGTGTACTCGATTCTACTCCTCGGGCGGCCTCTCGTCGGATTCGGAATCCTCGTCACGCTCGGCCCACTGTTCGCCGTCTACTATGCGTTCCGGAGACGGCCTGCCGACGCCGACTCTGCGAGATTCGAAGAAACAGAATGGGTGTCAGAAGATTCCGAATCGGCGGAATCAGAATCGAGCGAGTGACCTCACCCGGCCGATTTCAGGCCAGCGGCGTCCGTTCCACGACCTGCCCGTCGTAGGTCGGATACTGCTCGACGATTTCGCCGCGCTCGACGTCGCCTTCCTCTATCATCTCTTCGAGTAACCACCACGCGATCTCGATGTGGTCGGACTTGACCGTATAGAACTCCTCGGGGACGCCGAGTTCGACGAACTCCTCTTCTGACGTCCACGTCTTGCCGTAGACGAGGGTGCCGTCGTCGGTCACGTCGTCGAACTCCCGGCGAATCTGACGAGCCATGCGTTTCAGGCGGTTGCGATGCTGGGCGGCGTCCTTGAACACCGAAGTGCAAAAGTACACGCGCGGGTGGTCGCCCATCACGTCCAGAATCTCCTCTTTCGACCCATCGACCGCGGACATGTGGCCCTCCTGCAGTTCGTAGCCCGCTTCCTGCATTCGGCGGTAGTTGCCCTGTGACATCTCGAACTCGTTGACGTTACAGAACTCCGCCGCGCCCTCGTCCAGGAAGTCGAGGAACTCCTCTTCGGCGCGGATACCCGGAATCTCGAAGGACGGGGTGAGTCCCTCCTCGCGGGCGATGTAGAGGATGTCTTCCCACTTGGTGCCGTGGAGTTCACCCCACTGCTCGTAGGGCGGATGGAAGCGAATCTCGTCCAGTCCGGCCTCCGAGAGGCGGCGCATGTTCTCCCGTCCGCCCGTGATACCGGTGTAGAGGTGGGTGTGGTGGTCCTCACCGAACTCCTCTTTCAGCATCGAGAGGTACCGGCAGGTCTTGTTCATCGCCTCCTGTGGTTCACCGCCCGTGATGGACGTGCCGAGGGCGTCCATCCGCTTTGCCTCCCGAATCACGTCTTCGTCGTCCTCGACGAGTCGCTCGTTGGCGTACACGTCGGTCACGTTCTTCCGGTTCTCACCGAGTGGGCAGTAAAAACAGTCACGCTGGTCGCAGTAGCCGTAGACGAAAAGTACCATCTTGCCACCTTCGGCGCACTGTTCACAGCCCTTGGAAATCATTCGTTGTCGGCTTTTACCGCCCGAGCTTAAAAAAGCGTGCGAATCGCGCTACTGGTCGCCACAGACCGTCTTCAGGAATTCGTTCATCAACGACCTGATCGCGTACGGATTCGACTTGAAGATTTCCTGTCCGTGTGCGCTCCCGCTGAGCATCTCGTGGCGCTTGGGCCGCGAGGCATTCTCGTACATCTGTTTTGTCGTCTGGACGAATCGGTCGTCGTCTTCCGTGGCCACGACGAACAACTTCCACCCTTGCATCTGGCTGGCAACGTCCGCCGCCTTCCCGGGCGAGAGTGCGAGCGTCCCGTCGATTGTATTCTCTTTCGCCTGCGCGTTCGCACGCACGACGGCATTCGCGCCCGCGCTCGCACCCACGAGCACTACGTTCTTCACGCCGACTCGCTGGCGGAGATACTGAACTGCCGCGAGGACGTACTCCGCGGTCGTGCTCCCGTCGTCCAGATTCAAGTCGATGGTGAGGCAGGTGTACCCCTTCTCGGCGAGTCTCCGCGCCTCTGGGAGCCAACTCTTCCGGTCGAAGCCGGCCCCGTGGGCGAAGACGATGCCACACGAGCCATCACCGAGGAGTGTTCCCTGAACCGTCGCGCCACCGCTGGTGGCGAACTGGACGTCACCACCGCCTTCTGGTGGCGCAGTTCCGGTGATCGTCTCGTCGGTCGTCTCGTTCGTCGTGGCCGTTTCACTCGACGTCGTCTCTCCGGCTTGCGTATCGGTGGTTCCACCGTCAGTGGTTCCGCTGTCGGTCGTCGTCTCGTCGCCAGTGAGGGACGAGCATCCTGCGAGACTTGCGGTGGCTGCGACCCCGACCGTGTAGAGGAGGCGTCGGCGCGTCGGCGTTCGACTCATGGGTATCACACTCGTTCATGGCAGTATTATTATCCGCTGCCTAATGTCGCTCTATACGTCGTTTTAGCTGAAATATTCCTCAGGTGGTCGGCACATTTTGACAATATCGAGGCGGCGGTTCCGCCCCGTCACTCCCGAAAACAGTTAAACATCCCCCGCGTACCAACTGTCCATGCTGTTGGTGTTGTGTGTCGACCTCGACGACGACCTCGGTCGGAAAACCGACTTCGATACTCCAGTCATCGGTCGAGACGCAGTCGAGTCTGCCGCGGTTGCGCTCGCCACCGCCGACCCCGAAGACAGTGACGTGAACGTCATGTTCGAGGGTGTCCACCTCTACGACCGAATCCAGGCGGACGAGAGCGTCGAAGTAGCCGTGGTCACCGGCAACGAGGGTGGCGACATCAGTGCCAACCGAGAAGTCGGCGCGGAAGTAGACACCGTGCTGGCGAGCATCAGCACGAGCGAGGAGATAACCACCGTCATCGTCACCGACGGAGCACAGGACGAGAGCGTCGTTCCGGTGATTCGCTCGCGCGTTCCCGTCGACGGCGTCCGGCGAGTGGTCGTCCGGCAGGCCCAGGACTTAGAGTCGATGTACTACACCATCAAACAGGTGCTGAACGACCCCGAGACGCGCGGAACGATTCTCGTCCCACTCGGTATCCTCCTGCTCATCTACCCGCTCGCACTCCTCGCGGACAGAAACGGGATGCCCGGTGCCGTCGTGCTCGGTGGGACGTCCGCCCTCCTCGGACTGTACGTCCTCTTTCGGGGCCTCGGCCTCGAACGACTGGTCGACCGCGCCGCAGAGAAGACCCGGACGAGTCTCTACGCCGGTCGCGTGACGCTCATCACCTACGTCGTGGCTGCCGCCCTCCTCGTCATCGGCGGCGTCAGCGGCGTGGAGACGCTCGAGGCCGTGCGAGCAGAGTACGAGGGCGTCGAAATCGGCGCGCTCAGGGTGCTCGCGTCGCTGGTCTACGGCGCAGTGGTGTGGTTCTCTGCGGCGGGTATCACCTCTAGCCTCGGCCAGATAACGGACGAGTACCTCGACGACGAGTTTGAGTGGCGCTATCTGAACGCCCCCTTCTACGTCCTCGCCATCGGCGGCGTTTTGTACGCCGTTAGCGCCTACTTCATCGACCGCGCCTCACTGGAGTTTCTCGCGGGGATGCTCACCGCGGGAACGCTGCTGGGACTGACCAGCACGCTCGTCTTCGCCATCGCCGAATCGCGGTACTCGCGCTCCGGGCAAGCGCGAGCGAGTTGAGCCACCTTGGCCCTATTGGAATCCTCAAACGATAACACGTTTCAGTAGCCGTGCTGACTCGATGGAAATTCTGCTATCCCATCGGAGCGTAAATCAAGCATGGGACGCAAGAGACCGAGCTGTATTCCGCGCCGGAGAGCGCGTGGTGCTGACTGGTCCGAGTGCGAAAGAAGCCGAGTTATGGGCGCAACAGCCCGGATGCCGCGCCTCGCGGCATCCGGGAAAGCCCGCATAGGTGAATTTCTGGTTCACGCACCGGCGTTCTATCCCGGAGGTACAGACCATGTACCTCGGAATCGACTTACACAAGCGGTACGCACAGGTGGCAGTAATGGACGACGCTGGCGAGATTGTCGAGGTTCGCGTTCTTGACGCGAACCTCGACGACCTCGCCCAGCGATACGCTGGGTCTCGTGCGGTGATCGAGGCGACCAGCAATTACTACCACGTTCATGATACTCTCGCGGAGTACTTGGACGTAACCGTCGCTCATCCAGGCAAACTGACGCTCATCGCTCAGTCGGACAAGAAAACTGATCGCGTCGACGCAAAAGAACTCGTGCGGTTGCTCCGGCTGAACTCCGTTCCGGAGAGTTACGTTCCTCCCGACGAGATTCGGGAAGCCCGCGCACGAGTGCGCGGGCGACAGACATTGGTCGAAGATCGGACCAAATTCGCCAACAAAATCCACAGCTTGCTCGCCGATAACGGCATCACGAGGAAAGTAAAACCGCTGAGTGTCGAGGGACGAGAGTTCCTCGCTCTTGTGGACGCTGTGGAAACGGGGTCTGCACGTTTCGACACAGAAACAGGAAGCTCCCACCGCAACAAGTGAGGGCCGAGGAGGCCCGAACGCGGGAGGGCGGGGTAGTTCACTTCGTCAGGTCTGCTTGCTTCGTTCGCAGACCACTCCTCGCAAAAGCTGAACCAAAAATCATCCGCTCTCACGCCGTTCCTCGCGGAAATCACATGAAGTCGGCGATGCCAGACTGCTTGTTTTTGTCGTTTTCGAAGACGCTTTCGAGCGACCTATCCAGAATCTCCAGTCGCTGTTTCGTGTACTCGCGGCAGTCGTAGTCGTTGGCGACCTGAATCGCGGTGTCCATGTACTTGTTCACCGACCCCTGGTGGACGGTCAGGTTCACGCGCCCGCCACACTCCCGGCACTCGCCCGAGAGGGGCATCCGCCGGTACTTCTCGCCGCAGTCCAGACATCGCGTCTCCTGTCGGGAGAACGCCCGCAGGTTTCCAATGAGGTCCGGCAGGAAGTGTCCCTCAATGACGCGCTCTGCCACGTCCGTCTCGTCCACCGCCCGGAGCTTTCGGGCCAGCTCCAACTGCGCGTCCATCTTGTCCATCATCGACCCCAGCGTCTTGTACGCCGAGAGGTCGGGTCCGAGCGCGATGTTCGACGTGTCGTGGGTGTGCCGGAAGTTCGTGTACTCCTCGTCGGTACCGAGGTAGTCCTCCGCGATGGTGACGTCCACGTCTTCGGGGTCGGCCATCTCCAGCGTGGCCTCGTAGAACTCCCGCGAATACTGGTCGACGATGTCCATGTTGTGCGCCTCGTCGTCGATTTCCGAGGGGTCGATGCGCGAGGACATCACCAATGGGGCGTCCATGGAACCACCGCGCTTGTCCGGCAAGAACTCCTTCGAGAAGTTGAGCAGGCCATCCATCAGGAGCATCACGCAGTCCTCGTCGCCATCGCACTGGCCGACGTAGAGGTCGTTTGCGACGAGTGTGTGGGTATCTTCGACGGTTAGCGAATACGTATTCTTGGTATCGCTCTCCACAATTTCGACGGATTCGACCTCATCAAGCCAGAGCTCACCGCCATCACTGAAGATACGCTGAGATCGGATTGGAGTAGAATCAAGAACATTTTCTAGCGTTTCAGCCTTCCTTTCTAGATCGAATCCGATTTTGTTTCCGAAGAGAGCAGCGTTTTCTGAGGTGATTTTGAGAACCCAAGATTCGAATTCAGATGTCGGTTCTTCGCCGTAGAACTCGGCGACTGCTCCCGTAGAAGGGCGACGAAGTTTCGTGTACACCTTGCTGACAACCCCGAACCGCTTCAGCATCGCCACGAGGTCGTTCTTCAGCTCATCGCTGACAGTGTGTGCGCGAATATCAACTCTATCACTTGCCACACTCCCATCGCCGCTGAAGTAAGAACGAAGGAACTCTTTGATGACGGATTTCGGAGAATTCACGATGCAGTTTGGGACTCGTTTCTCTTCAGCGGAACTACCAGCGTCAAGGATTTCTGCGAAGAGTAAAGTAACCAGTCTGCTCGAAGTCGTAATTTTCCATTCGTTCTCTTCGTAGGGCGTCGCCAAAAGTTCGTTTTCGAGGGTTTCAATGATATGTTTCCGAGGTTCCTCATCGGGTGTGCAGATGGTCATCTGGTAGAATCCACCTTCTTCAGAGCGAGTGAATCCTTCTGCAGTGTAGTAACCGAGGACTTTCGCTATCTCCGGCCCAACAGTCAGGCTTCGGCTCATCGAAGCAGTGTCGCGACGAATACCAAGCTCGATATCTTGAGGGAGTTCTTCGAGGATTCTTCGGGTACCGAGTAATTCAATGAACACCGATACCGGAACACTGTCTCTGCTGACCCAATTGTAAACCGAGGAATCGCTTTTACCTAATTTTTCTGCGACTGGCTTAAGATAGCCTCTCTCGCTAGTCGCAGAATCAAAGAGGTTCTTGAGTCTCTCTTTGCCAAGTCCTCTCACCATCAAGTCCTCGTTCGGGATGGAGTCGAGGTGCAGGAACTTTTCGAGAAGATCAATCGAGAGGCATTCTCCTTCAAACTCGATTTCTTTTGGAGAGGGTATTTCGTCACCAGTAGCTAAGTCGCGTGCTTCGATTTCTTCGACTCCGTCAGGCGTCCAACGACGCATCGAGTGGTCAGGCGTCACAGTAATCTCTCGCCCACTTCGCGTTTCGACTTCGACCAGATGGTCTGGTGCGGGATGTTTCGAGACGGCTTCGATGGGTTTCCGAACGACGTTTCCGGAGTCGTCTATCGAGGGAACCAGGATTTCACAATCCAACTCTTCTACCAACGCACCGAAATCGTCTTCTCTCGGACTTTCCAATCGCTTTTCGACCAACTGCTGAATCTCGTCGTACTGCCACTCCTCGTCCTCGTTTCGATACCACACCTTCGTCTCCGGGTGGAAGCAATTCCGACGTTTCGCTGCGTGGAAGTATGGATGCGCGTATCCCACCGCCGCACTGGTGAAGCCGACGATTCGCCCGACCACTGCCGCGGATGTGTGGGGAGCCATTCCGAAGACAAGTTCGCCCACCAGTTCCTCGCGCTCGTCCATTTCGTAGTACGGGTCGACCCCGTAGTAATCGGTGAGCAGTTCGTCCACGAAGTCGGCGGTTTTGAGCAGGTGTTCTGCCGCCCCATCCGAGAGGACGATGTCCTGGATCCGGAGTTCGACGAGCTGGTCGTCGTGCCGGAAGGGTTCGCCGTGGATGTCCGTCTCGTATCCCAGTGCTCGGAGCTGGTCGGCGCTCACGTCGAGTTCCGACGGACGAACCGCGGTCACCGGGAGGTCGGTCATGTCGTAGCGAACCGTCCCGTCTTTGAACGCGCTAATGCCGTGTTTCGCCCGGAGGATTCCCTTCTCGATGGGTTCGGGGGTCTTGTTCGACGAGGTGAGTCCCTTGACGCCTTTCAGCACGTCGAAGGCGCTCTCGCGCTCGCCGACAGACGCGAGGGCGTTCCGGAACTCCTCGTTCACGTTCACGGTCCGTCGTTCGACGCTGGTGGCGGGGATTTCACAGCGGGGACACTCCGCGCGGCCAGACTGGTCAGGCTCGACTTCGGTGTCACAGTCCGGACACTCGAAGTGCGAAAAGGTGTTTCCGCCGCACTCCGGACACCGGCATTCGAATGTCCGGTTACCGCAGTCGGCACACTCCCGGCGACCGACTTGCACTTCGATTTCACCGCGCGTGCCGGCCATCCCGTCCGTGTGGGCGGCGGCTTTCGCCACGTCGCGCTGGTCGCCACCCGCCTCGCCGAGTGGGAAGAGCGTGTGGACCGCCGGACTGAGCTCGCGCTTTTCCGATTTCTCGGGGCGGCCCATCCGGTTCCCGATTCGGGTCGGGGCACGCTCTCTGACCCGAAACGGGGCGACTTCGTTGACCGCCTCGACGGCGTTGTCACCGTCCTCGCGTTCGCCCCACTCGCGGGCGTGCTGGGAGAGGTCGTCCCACCTGCGGGTCAGGTCGCCGTCGACGCCGAGCGAGCGAACGAGCAGTCGCCAGTCGGGAATCTCTATCCGCTCGCCTTGCGAGTGCTGGACGAGGAGTCGTTCGAGCGTCTTGCGAAGCCCGTCGTCGTTCGGGAGGACGAGGGAACCGTCACGAATCTCACCCGCAGTGACAGCGTCGGCGAGCGCCTCGAACTCGGTGACCGAGATGTCGTGCCAGAGGTAGGTGTACTTCGGGTGGAGTGGGGCGTCGTACTCCGTGGCCCACTCGAACGCTTCTTCGGCCGACGGGTCGTCCAGGTCGACGTGCGGGTTGTCGCGCATCGCTTGCACGTCCGCGCCCGCGTGGTCGAAGTCCTGCACCCACCACTCAACCGTGTACGACGCGGGAGCGAGCGGGTGGTTGTTCTCTACGAACTCGCCGTAGTTGACGAGATACTCGCCGAGGTCGAGTATCTTCTCGACGCCGTTTCGAACTTCGAGGGCCTCCGCGCTGTCGTCGATTCTCCGCACGTCGCCGTTGGCGAGACGGACGGTCGGTCCTTCGATGGTATCGACCGGGATGACGCCTGCCGCCTTCCCGGGGCGTTCGGTTTTGATTTGCGTTCCGGTCGCGAGAAAGTCGTCTACCAGATGCATCGTGGCCGGGTGGACGCCTGCGGTTGCGAACCCGTGATTTCGTGCCCGACCGTATCGAAGGCGGAAGCCACCGGCTCGACTGGGGTGGGTGAAGACGGGGCGTCCGGCGATGAGGTCGCGGAGGAACTTCGTTGCGGGCTCGACGCGTGGCGGCCCCGTCGGTTCGTCTGGTTCCGCGTTCTCCTCACTTTCCGTCTCTTCAGCGTCGTCGTCTGCCGCTGTTTCGTCCTCGGACGTGTCGTCCGTCCCGATGGTACCGTCGATGAGGTCCTGGAGCCACGGCCAATCGACTTCGTCTAGATTCCTCGTGTATCGTTGGATTTTGGGGGCTTTGAGTGCGATACCCTCCGCGAGAACGAGACACATTCCGCCACGGGCGCTGTTGGTATCGACGCGGTCCAGGTCACGGAAGCCGGACACTTCTTCGTCGCCCGTCGCCTCGCCGTCTAACATGACGGGCATGTTCTTGGCGATGAACTTCGTCTCCTTGTCCTTCGGTGAGTACTGCAATCCGGTCTCGGAGTCGTAGAGGTTGATCTCCTCGGCGTAGCGTTCGATTTCGTCGTCGCGTGCTTTGAACTCGTCCACTCCGATGAGTGCGCGAGTATAGTCCGCCACCAGCACCGAGAGCGCCTGTGCCGTCCCACCCGCGGAGCGAATCGGTCCAGCGTAGTAGACGTTGACGAACTCGGTTCCGTCGTCGTTCTCGAGGAGTTCGACGCGGTCGATTCCCTCGATGGGCGCGGCGACCACCCCCTCGGTCAGTAAGGCGACTGCGGTTCGAACCGCCCCTTCGACTTTCCCGGCGCGAGTTTCGTAGTCGCCGACGTTCCCGTCCGCGAAGTCCTTCGCCAGTTCGAGGGCCGCCTCCTCGCGTGACATCTGTCCTTCGAGCTCGCGGACGCGCGCCGCGACGCCCTCGATGCCGAGGATGTTCTCCACTCTGTCTGCCATGTCCTTGGCGACCGGAATCTCGACTTCCGGCTTCGGGTCACCGCTGTTTTCGCGCGCCGTCTCGGCGACGTCGAAGGCTCGGTCTAACTGGGATTCCAGCCGTTCGAAGTATCGCCGGTCTTCCTCCCGCATGTTACAGCCAGAGGTCCAGGTCCGTCGAATCGTCGTGTTCGCGCACCAGCGGTTCGTCGAAGGTTCGCATGTACACCTCGCCGGCGAACACCGTTGCCGAATCGAGATGCCCAGCGAGTGCCTGTCCCGACCGGCGCGAGAGCACAGCGTGGGTGTGGGCGAATCGCTCGCCGTCAAGGAGCGAGACGTTGCCGACACATGACGCGACTTCGAGCGGTTCGTCGAAGCGCACCTCGCGGTACTCCTGGTCTGTCTGGTCGTAGAACCACACTTCGGCGTCCTGTACTGCGCCCATGGCGACGAACCAGGCGGCGTCTATGCCCTCGTCGTCCGCCAGCGACTCGATTTCTGCGCGCCAGTCCGCCCCGTGTCCCAGCCGGGCGACGAACTCCCGTTCTCCGGTGACCTCCCTATAGTCCATGTCTGCATGGAACCGCACCAGGGACAAAAAAGGTTCAGTATCGCACCGTTTCCCGACCTGTTGGAAACGGAAGGTGTCGCTTTCGCGAGAAAGCACTCGTTTCCAGTCAGTGGGTTGATATGAACGTCGTGGCTCGGAGCACGAACGGACGGAAAAGCGACGGAGCGAAAGTGGGATTATCGCCAGGCCGGAAGCGAGGCTACGTCTGACGTGCGCATAGATATCCACGCGTCGTCACAGGAGACGTCTGCGATGACGAGCCGTTTCGTCTGTCCGCCATCATCCACCGAGGCCATAACCTCGGAGTCGTCTGCGACAGGCACCGACACTGTAGCCGTATCCGGTGTCATACTTTGAGAAAGCGTACCAAGGGATATAAGCGCACCGAAACGACGAAACATATTCTAGAAAATGATATAACCGAGACGGAGATGCGGAATGACGTCGCCCGTAAGGCGGTATTTCATGAATATAGGGGATGATACGTCCATTGACACTTACTTCCGTTACAGCGCAGTTATGACATTCTCTTTATTATAACTATAGAAATAATCCGTCCAATATAGAAAACCGATGCGCCTCCTTACTGCAATAAACTGGCCGTTTAAGACGGTAATGGTGCCAATCCCAAACGGTAAGTTTATCCGCCGTGACACACAAGGCTCTTGTGGATGACAGATACTGACAACCTGACCCGTCGGCGGTTTTTGAAGGCGACTGGAGGTGCGGCAACGGCTGCTGCCCTCGCCGGTTGTACCGGTGACGATGGCGACGGGAGCGGTAACAACGACAACAACAATAACAACAACAACAACAACGGGGGTGGAAAGAAACTCCAGCTCATCAACTCCACGATGAGCACGCTGGACCCGGTCAAGGCGACCGACACGGCCTCCGGTACGGTGATTCAGCAGATTTTCGATCCGCTGATGAACTACCCGAACGGTGAGGTTTCCGTCGAGAACCTCCTCGTCAAGGAACACTCCCTCTCCGACGACAAGAAGACGTACACTTTCAAACTCAAAGAGGGTGTGAAATTCCACAACGGAAAGGAAGTCACGGCGAAAGACGTCGTCTACTCGTGGCGTCGTCTCGCCGAGTCCACGAACTCCCGTCGTGCGTACTTCATCCTCGACTCCATCGCGGTCAAACACGAGTCGACGACGAAAACCTACAAGGACAGCGAGGGCGAGACGCACGAACTGACCGTCGCAAAACCCGACTCGCTGGCGCTCAAGACGACGGGCGACTACGAGCTGGAGATGACGCTCGAAAAGCCGTTCCACGCCACGCTGGAGATGCTCGCGTACACCTCCTTCGCGGTCATCCCCGAGGGAATCGTCGGCGACATCAAGGGTCACGACGGCGAGATGAAACAGAGCAAGTTCGCCACGAAGAACCCCGTCGGTGCCGGTCCGTTCAAGTTCACGAAGTGGAAGAGCGACGTCGAAGCGGAAGTCACGAAGTACGAAGACTACCACGGCGAGAAGGCGAAAGTCGACGCCGTTCACTGGAAGATCTCTTCGGACTCCGAGGCGATGTACACCTACGGTGTCGTGAACCAGAACGCCGACATGGGGTACGGTTCCAGCTTCATCCCGACGTCCAAATACGACCCGGCGCAGGTCAAGGACACCAAAGAAGACGATCTGGGTCGCCAGGTCGGAAAGTACGGGCCGATACAGGGTAACACGCTGAACTACCTCTCGGTCCCGACCATCAACTCCTACTACATCGGGTTCAACACCGAAGTCGTCCCGAAACCGGTGCGACAGGCGGTCGCGTACGCGATGAACCAGGAGACAATGGTCAACGAAGTGTTCAAACAACGCGGCGCACCCGCGTACCACTTCACCCCGCCGATGATCTACCCCGGCGGTGCGAAACAGTACAACTCCCACGCAGAGAGCAAGTACCCGTACGGCTACAACGAGTCTCAGCTCGAGAAGGCAAAGCAGGTCATGAAGGACGCGGGCTACGGCCCCAACAACCGCTTCAGCTTCGAGTTCACGGTGTACAAGTCCTCGACCACGTGGCCCGAACTGGGCAAACTCCTGCGCGACCAGCTTCAGGCGGCCTTCATCGACATGAAGATCAACAACGCACCCTTCAACACGCTCCTGTCACGCGGTCGTAAGGGTAACCTCGAAGCCTACTCGCTCGGCTGGATTATGGACTGGCCCGCACCGGACAACTTCCTCGGACTGCTGTACCCGCCACTGACGGACACGTCGAAGTCCGCACCGCAGGCGTACACGAACTGGTCGGGTACCCCGGCATCCAAGAAAGCGACGAAGGCCTGGGAGAAGATTCAGAACAACCCCGGTCCGACGGACAAAGAGCTCAAGGCCCGCGAGGAAGCCTACGTCACCATGGAGGAGGCCAACTGGGAGGACGTCGTGTTCCTCAACACCTACCACGGTCTCAGCGAGCGGTTCGCCTACGACTGGGTCGACGCACCCAAGTACGGTGGCGCTGGCTACAGTCGCCAGATGTACAACAACGTCACGGTCGGCGACCGCAAGTAACGACTTCTCACCGTTTATTTTTGCCGAGATGTCCAGATAGCTGCGTCTCTGTACAAAAATCGCGGTAATGCTATCGCAAGACATAATGATGGGAACGCAAAATACGGGGACGTAACAAGCCATGAACGCGGTTATCAATGGGTGCAACATACCGCATGACACGACTGAGAGCGCACGGGTGGTGAGCGAAACGCCATGAGCCGATGGCGGTATTTCGCTCGTCGCCTGCTACTGTCCATCCCCGTCTTGATTTTCGGGGCGTCGATAACGTTTATCGTCATCCGCGCCGGACCGCTCGACCCCGTCGCGGCGATTTTAGGTCCGACGGGCGACCCGCAGGCGTACAATCGAATCGAAGACCAACTCGGGTTGAACCAGCCACTCTGGGAACAGTACGTCGACTACATGATCAACCTGTTCACACTTAACCTGGGTCAATCGTGGGTCCTTCAGCCTGATAGGAGTGCGTACTCGCTGATTCTCGAGTACGCGCCACGTACCATCTGGCTGGGATTCTGGTCGGTGCTCATCGCCATCTTCATCGGAATTCCCCTCGGCTTCTACGCCGGACTCAACCCGAACACGTGGAGCGACTACTCGGCGTCGTTCGGCGGTATCGTCTGGCGGGCGATGCCGAACTTCTGGTTGGCGGTGATTCTGATGCAGGTGCTCTCGCGCTCGGAGGGTCTGCTGTTTGGATTCAACTGGCAGAACTGGATCGTTCCGGTGGGCGTCGTCGGCCCACCGCCGCTGAACAACCTCACGGACCCCGAACAACTTCTCGCGGCCATCAAGAAAATCGCTCCAGCGGCGCTCGTGCTCGGGTCCGCGTCGATGGGGAACGAGATGCGTATCGGTCGGACGGCAGTGCTGGAGACGGTCAACTCGAACTTCATCGAGACGGCGCGAGCGAAAGGCGTTCCGCCTCGGTCGCTCGTCTGGAAACACATCTTCCGGAACGCGCTCATCCCGCTGGTTCCCATCATCACGGGTGAGGCGTTCTTGCTCATCGGCGGGTCCGTGCTCGTCGAGACGGTGTTCGACATCAGCGGTATCGGCTCCCTGTTCTTCCAGGCGGTCATCCAGGGCGACCTTCCGCTGGTCGGTTCGTTGATGTTCGTCTTCATCCTACTCGTCGTGATAATCAACATCCTACAGGACTTCCTGTACACAATCATCGACCCCCGTGTCGGTTACGAGGGAGGTAGCTGATATGAGTCGCATTCCTGACGTCGAAAACGAAAAACCCCTCCGTGAACGTATCGCTGACAACCCACGTCCGGCCATGCTGTGGCTCGCCGGATTCGTCTTGCTCGTCGCACTCGAATTCGGTGCGTTGGCGAGCGGCGTGATGGCGATTCCGTGGAACCAGTTGATGGACAAACTGTCGTTTTTGGCACCGATTGCCGCACCGTTCGCGGCCGTCGGTGACGCATTGGCCGACCTTCCGACACTGCTCACGCGGAAGAACTTCGACAACACTGGCTGGCAGATGCCACAGGGTGGCTGGGAAGGAACCTTCCTCAACCTCTCGCCGGCTATCGTCTGGGCGCTTCGCGTCGCGCTCGTGTACGCGTACGCGTTCGTGTTCCTCTACTGGGTCTGGCGGGGCTACCTGACGTTCCGAGAGCACTACCGGTACGCCGAGTGGACCCCGCGTGACGACATGGTTAACCGATTCCGGGGCCACTCGTGGGGCAAGTTCGGATTCGTCATCGTCTTCCTGTTCGTCGTGATGGCGATATTCGCCCCCGCGCTCGGCCCGACGACGGTCGAGAAGACCATCCAGAACCCCTACTCGTACGAAATCAAGTATCTGAACGAGGACACCGGACAGGTCGAGACGATTCTCATCGGTGAGGCGAACCTCGGGTCGCGTTCG
This sequence comes from Haladaptatus ordinarius, assembly GCF_054177595.1. Classification (NCBI taxonomy): domain Archaea; kingdom Methanobacteriati; phylum Methanobacteriota; class Halobacteria; order Halobacteriales; family Haladaptataceae; genus Haladaptatus; species Haladaptatus ordinarius. The sequence continues at coordinate 54,056 of NZ_JBPEHH010000004.1, forward strand.
AAAGGTGCTGGCGGCAACGTCGGTCCGATGACCTACGACGAGTACGGGCGATGGCACCCCTTCGGAACGATGCCGACCGGGAAGGACATGTTCACCTTCATGGTACACGGCGCGCGGGTGTCTCTGTTCATCGGCGTCGTCGCCATCGGTCTGAGCGGTCTCGTCGCTGCAGGCTTCGCACTGCTGACGGCGTACTACAAGGGTCTGATCGACCTCGGGGTCGTCATCGTGGGTGACTCCATCATGTCTCTCCCGAGACTGTTGTTCCTCATCTTGCTCTCGTTCGTCTTGCAAGGGACGTGGATAGCGGACATCTACAACGGCGGGTTCCTGTTGGCGTTACTGTTCGCCGGAACTGGCTGGCCGTTCCTTTGGCGTGCGGTGCGTGGTCCAGCGTTCCAGGTAGCCGAACAGGAGTGGATCGACGCTGCCAAAAGCTTCGGCCAGAAACCCCGCGTGACGATGCAAAAACACATGGCTCCGTACATCCTCGGCTATCTACTCGTGTACGCTTCGATGAGCCTCGGCGGTATCATCATCGCGGTGGCAGGGCTGTCGTTCCTCGGACTGGGCATCAGTCCTCCGACGCCGGAGTGGGGTCGTGCCGTGGACGTCGGCCAGCAGTACGTGGCGACGCAGTCGTGGCACGTCTCGTTCATCCCGGGCGTGCTCATCGTACTCGTCGTGACCGCGTTCAACGCGCTCGGTGACGGCATCCGCGACGCCATCGACCCACAGAGCCAGACCGGCGAAGACGGCGGCGCTGAAGTCGCCGCAGCAGGAGGGAGTGGTGCATAATGGCGGTCCAAGAACACACCGAACAGACCGCCCGCGGAGACACCCTCTTGGAGGTCGAGAACCTCCAGACGGCGTTCTTCACGGACAAGGAGGTCATCCGAGCCGTCGACGGCATCTCGTTCGACATCGAACGTGGTGAGACGGTCGGTATCGTCGGCGAATCCGGCTCCGGCAAGAGCGTCACTGCACGCTCTATCATGGGCCTCATCAAGTCACCGGGTCGGATCCTCGGTGGGAGCATCGAGTTCGGCGACCTCGACGTGGTCCGGGATTTCGCCAGTTCGTACAGCGGTCGAACGTTCGACGCCTCGGACGCTGACCTCGAATCGATTCTCGCAGACACGAGCAACGACGTGTCGACTCGCGAGCAAGCAATCGAACAGCTCGCTGACGACGACGACTTCGTGTTCGTCACGGAACGGCGCGACGGTGAGATTACGGATGGGTACGTCGACGTGACGAAGATGTCGGAGAAGGCACTTCGAAACGTGCGCGGCGGGGACATCGCCATGGTGTTCCAGGACCCTCTGACGAGTCTGAACCCGGTCTACTCGGTCGGAAACCAGATCAAGGAGGCACTCCGCCTCCACCAGGGACTTCGCGGGTCGGAGGCGACCAAGGAAGCGATCAATCTGCTCGAAGCGGTCGGTATCCCGGACGCCTCTCGACGCGTCAAAGAGTATCCACACGAGTTCTCCGGCGGGATGCGCCAGCGCGCCGTCATCGCGATGGCACTGGCCTGTGACCCCGAACTGCTCATCTGTGACGAACCGACGACGGCGCTGGACGTGACGATTCAGGCGCAGATTCTCGAACTCTTAGAGGAGTTACAAGAAGAGCGCGACCTCGCCATCATGTTCATCACGCACGACATGGGCGTCATCGCCGAAATCGCGGACCGCGTGAACGTGATGTACGCAGGTGAAATCGTCGAAACTGCACCCGTCGTGGAACTGTTCGAGAACCCACGACATCCCTACACCCGCGGCCTCCTCCGGAGTATACCCGGAAACAACCCGGACTCCGACCGGTTGGAGACCATCGAGGGTGACGTGCCGACGCCCAACGAACCGGCATCGTACTGTCGGTTCGCACCCCGCTGTCCGGAGGCGTTCGACGAGTGTGACAAGGTACACCCGGTTTCCATCGAAGTCAACGGAGAGACGGACGACCACACTGCCGCCTGCTTGCTGTATCCCGAAGACGAATCGCAAGAGCGGGCGATAGAACTGCATCGAGTGGCGGAAACTGAATCCGAGGAGAAACTATGAGCAAAGTACAGCAAACTGAATCGGTCAGCGTCGCAGAGGGTGAGACGCTCGTCGAAGTCAACGAGCTCAAAACCTACTACGGAGAAGGTGGCCTCGTCGGTTCGAACCCCGTCAAGGCCGTAGACGGTGTCTCGCTCGACATCAAGCGCGGCGAGACACTCGGACTGGTCGGCGAATCGGGTTGTGGGAAATCGACGCTTGGTCGGACGCTCATCCAGTTGGAGAACGCCACGTCGGGCGAGGTGCTGTTCGATGGAACTGACGTGACCGAACTCTCCGGCACGGAACTAAAAAACTGGCGACGGAACAGCCAGATGGTGTTCCAGGACCCCGAATCCAGCCTCAACGACCGGATGACGGTCGGTGAAATCATCCGCGAACCGCTGGACGTCCACGACTGGAAGACTCCGCGCGAACGCAGACAGCACGTCCGCGAACTGCTGGACGTGGTGGGACTGCAACCCGAACACTACTATCGCTACCCACACCAGTTCTCGGGTGGTCAGCGTCAGCGCGTCGGCATCGCCCGTGCGCTCGCGCTCGAACCCGAGTTCGTCGTACTGGACGAACCCGTGTCGGCGCTGGACGTCTCCGTACAGGCCCAGATTCTCAACCTACTCGAAGATTTGCAGGACGAATTCGGCCTCACCTACCTGTTCATCGCCCACGACCTCTCGGTCGTACGCCACATCTGTGACCGCGTCGCGGTGATGTACCTCGGTCACATCATGGAACTGGGTGCTACCCAAGAACTGTTCGAGAACCCCAAGAACCCCTACACCATCTCGCTGCTGTCGGCGATTCCAGAACCGGACCCGACGGCGGGTGGGGACCGAATCACGCTTCGAGGGACACCGCCGAGTCCGCGCGACCCGCCGAAAGGGTGCCCGTTCAGCACGCGTTGCCCGATGAAGATTCGTCCCGAAGAGTACCAGCACGTCGACGACGACCTCTGGACTCGTGTCGAAATCTTCCGCGAGGTCGTCCGCGAACGGTCACGCGCCGAACGGTCCGTGCGAGACCAGTTGAAAGAGATGTTCGGGATGGAGACGCGATTCTCTGACATCGGTGAGATTCGACAGGAGCTGTTCGGCGAGTTCGACCTGCCGAGAGAGGTCGAAAAACACGTCGACGAGGCAGCGAGCTACATCGAGAGCAACGACGACCAGCAAGCCCGCGAGTACCTCCGTGACGTGTTCGGAAGCGTCTGTGACACCGACGACCCGGACGACAACGTGGTGAGCGACACTGGCCGGTTCAGTCACTGTCACCGGCATCTGGACGAGTATGCGGAACCCGAAGAGTTCACTCCCTACACGATGCGGTGATGGTTGACCCAGACCGGCCTTCGAGACGCGTACGACAGGTGCTCGACGCACTCGTGTACGCTATCGCAGTGACCGGTGTGGTCTTTCTCTTCGGCGGCCTGGTGAGTCTGGTGTTCGGAAGCGGACTCGTCGGCGTGAAGTACGTGCTGTTTTTCGTCGGTATCCTGTTGTTCGGGTTCGCGACGCTCCAGTTGCGCCCCGACCCGCCGTGGGACGTAGAGAAGACCGACGAGGGGAGCGTCGAAGTCGTGCGAAACGACAAAGGCGAAGTGATCGGTGCGCGCGAAGAGACTCGATTTCAGGCCACCGTTCAGCAGATTCCGCCGTTGACGCGCTACTCGATACCTCCCGAGGAACGACTTCCGACCGCTGCGAAACTGTTTCTCGCGAGCATCACGGTGCTCGCCACGTCGTTCATCATGGAAACGGTGTTCGGCGTTGGTGTGTAACAACAGTTTTTACCGCTTCGAAACCTGACATAGTAGTATGCCAGAGACCGGCGACGAGGAAACCGAGTACGCCGAGCGTATCGCGGCCAACGCTGACGTAGAGAAGGATGCGTGGGGCCGCACGCTCGACGATATGGAAGCGATGGCTGCCGACCTCGAATCGGAGGGGTGGAACGTCATCGAGATTGCAGCGAGCCACACCGCCCCCGAGAATCCCGAGGCGGGGGACACCGACCGATTCGGATTCGTCTACGTCATTCCGGACAACTACGCCGAGGAGTTCAGCGACGCTTTCGAGGCGGGAACCTTCCCGAAGTATCAGGTCTTTCGCAAAGAAGTCTCCTCGCGAGTGTTCATGCTGACGCAGTACCTGGACCCCGATACGGAGACTGCGATACTCATCGCCGGAACGTACGAGATGATGCACGCGCCGCCGCTCGTGAAGACGGCGATGCGCGAGGACGAGATGTACAGTCACGTCCAGACTATCGACGGCACCGTGCTCGGGTCGTTCCGCCACGACGACTACACGAAGTTCTTCCCGAACCCGGAGAAGTACGAAAACTACGTCGTCGACTCGTCGGTCGGAACCGACGACGAGTAACGACCCGTTTCGTCCCGCCGGCCACTCACGAACGGATTCGACTATCCATTCGGCCGTCCGCTCTGTTTTTCGGTATCGTCGCGTCGATGCGGTTCTGACTGCACGCTTCGTAGGGTACAAGAAGGGTGAAACCGTATCCGGCGCGTATGAACGTTTCCGAAGCGATGACGCCCCGCTCCGACGTGGTCACTGTCGAGTTGCCGGGTACGCGCGACGACGTACTCGAATATCTCCAGGAGCGGTCGTTCTCCTCCGTGCCGGTCGTCAAGCAAACCGACGACGGCGAGAAGTACCGTGGTCTCATCTCACGTGACGACCTCATCGAGAACCCCGACGAGGACCAACTCGCCCTGTTGATGCGTGACGTGGCGACGACGACACAAGACGCGTCTATCGAAGAAGTCGCCGCCCTGATGCTGGAAGAGGGAACTCGCCGCGTCCCGGTCGTGAACGGCGAACTCGAAGGAATCGTCACCGTGACCGACGTGGTTCGGGCCATCGCCGAGAACGAAGCCGACGGCGACACTGAAGTCGGCGAACTCGCGAACAAGGACGTGAACACCTGTTACGTCGAAACGCCGCTGACGGTCGCCGAGCGAGAGATTTTCTACGCGAACGTCCCCTACGCCATCGTCCTGGACGGAGAGGGTGAGATGGACGGCATCCTCACGGAAGTCGACATCATCGAAGTCGCGCAGGTGGTCGAAGGCGAGGACGACACGGGCGGCAGTATCGCCGACGAGGACGACGACTGGATGTGGGAAGGAATCAAATCGGTCGGCAACAGCTACATACCGACCCGTAACGTCAATATTCCGTCCGACCCCGTCAGAGAGTTTATGACCGACGACGTCCAGACGGTCTCGAAGCGAAAGACCGCCCGCGAGGTGGCCCAGACGATGCTCACCAACGACATCGAACAGGTGCCGCTCGTGAGCGGCGACCTGCTCGTGGGCATCGTGCGCGACGTGAACTTGCTGGAGGCGCTTACATGAGCGAGGAACTGGTCGAACTCGCAAAACGACGGGGGTTCTTCTTTCAGGCAGCGGAAGCCTACGGCGGAGTCTCCGGCTTCTACGTCTACGGTCCGGTGGGTGCCGCACTGAAACGCAACCTCGAGGATTCGTGGCGCGACCGCTTTCAGGTGCAGGAAGGCCACCGTGAAATCGAAGCACCGACGGTGATGCCCGAACCGGTCTTCGAAGCGTCGGGCCACCTCGACACGTTCGACGACATGCTGGTCGAATGCCCGGAGTGCGGCGAGAGCCACCGTGCCGACCATCTCATCGAAGACAACACGGGCCTCGAAGACGCAGAGAGTCTTCCGCTGGACGAGGTCGGCGAACTCATCGCGGACCACGACCTTCGCTGTCCGAACTGCGAGGCCGAACTCGCGGGCGAACCGGTCGAGGAGTTCAACCTGATGTTCGAGACGGCTATCGGCCCCGGCTCTGGCCACCCCGGCTACCTGCGGCCCGAGACGGCACAGGGTATCTTCGTGGAGTTTCCGCGCCTGTCGGAGTACGCACGCAACCAGCTCCCCTTCGGCATCACGCAGATCGGCACGGCCTACCGAAACGAGATCAGCCCCCGGAAGTCTATCGTCCGCGTTCGTGAGTTTACGCAGGCCGAACTCGAACACTTCATCGACCCCGAATCGGACGAACCGCCGCTCCACCGGGTCGAAGACGTGGAGGTAACCCTCTACTCCGCCGAACAACAGAACGCCGAAGACGGCGACTACGTTCGGATGACTATCGGTGAAGCAGTCGAAGAGGGCGTCATCGCGAGCGACTGGGTGGCGTACTACCTCGGCGTCGGACAGGAGTGGTACGAGCGAATCGGCGTGGACATGGACAGATTCCGTTTCCGCCAGCACCTCGCGGGTGAGCGTGCTCACTATGCCAGCGACTGCTGGGACGCCGAGGCGGAAATCGACGACGACTGGATAGAGATCACCGGTTACGCCTACCGGAGCGATTACGACCTCTCGAAACACGACGCGTACTCCGACGAGGATTTCACCGTCTTCCGCCAGTACGACGAACCGAAGGTGGTCGAACGTGCCACCGTCGAACCGGACATGAGCTATCTCGGCCCGGAGTTCGGTGGTGCTGCCGCCGACATCGCCGACGCACTCCAGACGCTCGCGGAGCGCGACCGAACTGCCTTCGAGGGCGACGAGGTGACCGTCGAAGTCGATGGTGACTCCTACACGATTCCGGTCGAAAAGACCGGTTTCAGCGTCGAGGAGGAAAAAGAGTCCGGTGAACACGTCATTCCGCACGTCGTGGAACCGTCCATCGGTATCGACCGCGTGCTGTACACCGTCTTCGCCCACGCCTACGAACGGGACGAAGTGGACGGCGAGACGCGCACCCGGTTGGCGATCGAACCCGAACTCGCACCGACCACGGTCGGCGTCTTTCCGCTGATGGACAAAGACGGCATGGGCGATACGGCGCGCGATATCGCAAGCGACCTCCGGACCCGCGGTTTCGACGTGACGTACGACGACTCGGGGAACATCGGTCGGCGCTACCGACGACAGGACGAAGTCGGCACGCCATTTTGCGTGACGGTGGACTACGAGAGTCTCGACGACGATGCCGTGACGCTCCGGGAACGCGACACGACCGAGCAGAGACGAGTCGCTATCGCCGACCTGCCCGACATCCTCGCCGACCTCCGGCGTGGCGACCGCTCGTTCGCCGACTTATAACCGTGTCGAGCGAAGTCAAGCGCCGGCTGGTGCACGTCAGCGGAACCGGCCTACCGGCGCTGTACCTACTGGACTTGCTGACGTGGGACCAGTTGCGCTTGCTTCTCGTGCTCGGTTCGGCTGTCGCACTCGCACTCGAAATCATCCGCCTGCTCGTTGGACTCGACTGGCAAATATACGACGAACTCACGCGGGAGTACGAACAGGACAACCTCGCGGGGTACGCCCTCTACTTCTTCGGGATGACTGTGACCGCGTGGGCGTTCGAGCCACGCGTTGCGATTCCGGCGATGCTCATGTTGACCATCGCCGACCCCATCAGTGGTCTGCTCGGCTCGGACGAACTTCGCGTCAAAGCCATCCACACGCTCCTCGTGACGTTCGCCGTCTGTCTCGTCATCGCCTCGCTCCTCGACCTGCCGCTTCCGGCCGCCGTGCTCGGTGCGCTGGCCGCGACGCTCGCTGACGGTGTGAAACCCGTCATCGCGGGCTACGTCATCGACGACAACCTCACGATTCCCATCGGTGCAGCGGTGGCTATCTTCGTCGGACTTCAGTACGCACCCTCCGTCGTCTAACTATCCGTATCCGTATTTCGGCGTGCCGTGACCGATTTCGCCGGTGGTCGTTCGGTCTCTCTTTCGACCGACACGCATCACCTGTCGATGTGACGACCGTTCTCGCCAGCGAGCCACCGACCACACGAGTAGCCACCAGACGAACCAGTGTCCGAAACTCTGCATCCGAGTCACCGGGGTTGGTTTCGTCTTCCGACAAAAACCTTCGGCGTTCACTTTCACCTCGCCACACGAACTCTTTAACCGGCTGACGACGAAACCACGTGACGAATGGCGACCACGGACACGGAACAGAACTACGTGGAACACCCGTATCTCGCGCCGCAGTTCATCGAGCGGCGACTCTACCAGATTCAACTCGCTGGCACTGCACGCAACGACCACACGCTCGTCTGTCTCCCGACGGGGTTGGGGAAGACGACGGTCAGTTTGCTGGTCACCGCGGAACGATTGAACGAGGTCGGTGGGAAATCGCTCCTGCTCGCGCCGACGAAACCGCTGGTCAACCAGCACGCCGACTTCTATCGGGAGGCGCTCTCGGTGTCGGACGAGGATATCGTCGTGTTCACCGGGGAGGTGCGTCCCGACGAACGCTCTAAGCTCTGGGAGTCGGCGACGGTCGTTATCGCCACACCGCAGGTCGTGGAGAACGATTTGGTCGGCGGTCGAATCGACCTCGGCCCAGTCACGCACATCACCTTCGACGAGTGCCATCGTGCGACCGGCGACTACGCGTACAACTACATCGCAGAACGCTACCACGCAGACGCCCACGACCCGCTGGTCACCAGTATGAGTGCGTCGCCTGGAGGCGACAAGGAGTCGATTCTGGAGGTGTGTGAAAACCTCGGCCTCCACGAAGTGGAGGTGATGACCGAAGAAGACAGCGACGTTTCGACCTACACGCACGACACCGAGGTCGAGTGGGTTCGCGTCCAACTCCCGGACGAGATTCTGGAGATTCGAGACGCGTTGAACGAGGTCATCTCCGACCGGTTGGAGCGGCTCAAGCAACTCGGCGTCGTCAACACGACGCGCCCGGACATCTCACAGAAGGACCTGAACAAGGTTCGCGGCGAGTTGCAGAAACTCATCGACAACGACCAGTCGGAAGGGTACAAGGGGATGTCCGCCCACGCGGAGGTGATGAAACTCCGCCGGGCGGTCGAACTCGCCGAGACACAGAGCGTTGAGTCCCTCCGTCGGTACTTCGAACGCCAGCGCAACGCCGCCCGGTCGTCAGGCGCATCGAAGGCAAGCCAACGGATGGTCTCCGAGCCGAAAGTACAGGAAACGATGCGGAAAGCGGTGCAGTTCGAGGACCGCCACCCCAAGTTCCGGAAGGCACACACCTACGTCGCCCAGACGCTCGTGGACGGCGGACAACGAATCATCGTCTTCACAGAATCGCGGGACACGGCGGAGACGCTGACCGAGTTCTTCGGCCAGCACTTCGACGCCCGGCGGTTCGTCGGGCAGGGCGACAAGGAAGGAAGCGACGGCATGACCCAGAAACAACAGCAGGAGGTGCTCGATGCATTCCGTGCTGGCGAGTTCGAGGTACTGGTGTCGACCTCCGTCGCGGAAGAGGGTCTCGACGTGCCCGAAGTCGACCTGGTGTTGTTTTACGAACCCGTTCCGACCGCGGTACGGTCGATTCAGCGGAAGGGACGAACCGGCCGACAGGCACAGGGACAGGTCGTCGTCTTGCTCGCCGAAGATACCCGCGACGAGGCGTACTTCTGGATTTCGAAGCGCCGGGAAGACGAGATGGAAGAAGAACTGCGGAAACTGAAAGGCGTCGCCGCGGAAGTCGAGGAGGAACTCGATGACTCACAGCAGACGCTCGGTGATTTCGGTGGCGACGGCGAAACGTCCGAAGTGAACCACGGCCTCCAGGCGTTCGAGACGGAGGGTCGTGGCGCGGATGAACTGGACGGCGTCGTCGCCACTGCCCGGAAGCGTGAAAACGCCGAGAGCGTCGAAATCGTCGCCGACCAGCGCGAACTGGACGCGAACATCGCCCGCGACCTCTCTGCCCGGGACGACGTGGACGTGCGCCTGGAAACGCTCGCAGTGGGTGACTACGTGCTGAGCGACCGGGTCGTCGTGGAGCGAAAGTCGGTGAGCGACTTCCTCGATACGCTCGTCGGTGGTGACCGCTCGGTGTTCGAACAGGTGGGAGACATGAACCGCCACTACGCCCGCCCGGTCGTCGTCATCGAGGGGGAGGGGTTGTACGAACAGCGAAACGTCCACCCGAACGCGATTCGCGGCGCCGTCGCGTCGCTTGCAGTCGACTTCGGTGCGAGCGTTCTCAGAACCGAGGACGAAAAGGACACTGCCGACCTGCTCGAAGTTCTCGCCACGCGCGAACAGGAAGTGAGCAAACGCAAGGTTTCGGTCCACGGAGACAAGCACTCGAAGACGCTTTCGGAACAACAGGAGTACGTCGTCGCCTCCATCGCCGACATCGGCCCCGTCACCGCTCGCTCGCTTCTGGAGCGGTTCGAATCGGTTCAAGCGGTCATGACGGCGCCGAAAGACGACCTTATGGAGACCCAGGGGGTCGGCGAGGTGACCGCCGACCGTATCCGCGAAGTCGTCGCCAGTGAGTACGACCCGTAACCAGCAGTTTCCGCACGACTGCCCCGACGTGTCTCGATAGTATCGGCGGCATTTGCGGCGATATTTACCAACGTTCGTTTTCCCGGTTGACTCGGCCTAAACCACTTCGAATCGGGTGATAACGGTTCGAATACCACGGTGTAAACGGCGTGAACGGTCGTGGTACATTAAATGCTCCAGAGTCATTTACCCTGATGAGAGTAAACCCATGCTAACCCGACTTCGGATAGAGGGTGACGACGACTGGCGGGACATTGAGGAGTTATACGGCAAGCCACAGCACGAAACCGGTGGACAGACGAGCGACCAAGCACTGTACGGCGAACCACAGCACGACGTACACGATTACCGCTCGCCTCCGGAGTTCGACCCCGATTTGGGATACGCGCTGAATTGGCTCGACCACCCAGTATATACGAGCACCAGTTCCTACGGTCTGCAGGTGCTCTAGGGGACGATGGTTACCGGAACCGACTCGGCGCGAACGATGGTTTCGGCGGCACTCCCGAGAATCGCTCGTTCGATGGCTCCCGAGCCGTGATGGCCCATGATGACGTGGTCGTACCCGCTCGTTTTCACAAGCTTCAACACGTTCTCGCCGACGCGGTCTGCTGGCCGGAACTCGAGTTGCAGATCCGTCGCGAGTTCCACCTTCGCTTCGATATTCGCTTCGATACCTTCCGAGTCGAGCAGGCTTCGCGCTCGTGAGAGGATTTCGTCGGTGGCGTCGGTCGATTCGTCGGAGAAGTGAATGACGTGGAGCGTCGCGTCGAACTCCCGGGCGAACGTCGTGGCGAATTCGAGCGCGCGAAAACTGCATTCCGACCCGTCGATAGGCACGAGAACGTCCATATCGGAACGTCGGTCGGTTCTGGCTTAACGCTTCGCCCGCTCGAGTGCCGCCAGCGCCTCTGCCGCTTCGCGGGTTGCACCCAGTAGTTCGCGGGCGTATCCTACGTCCTCTGTCTCCTCTGCTTCCCGTGCGAGTCGGGTTAGTTTCCGACGGAGCGCGTTCCGAGCCTCACTGAGGTCTCCCGCGTCGTCGCTACGTGTCCGCTCTGCCGGCCGCGACTCGGTGTGGCTCGTTTCCTGCCCCCGCCCTCGCGACTCTCCCGCCTGGCTCGGGGGCGTCCGTCGAGGCTGTCGTGGCGGTGTCGGTGGCTGGCTGGTCCGGGTGGGCTGGTCGGATTGACTGTGTTCGTCGGCTTCCCCGCCCGCTTCCGTTTCGGCCTCGGTCTGTTCGACTTCGATTTCGGTCGCAGGCTGTGTGCCTTCGGCCGAATCCTCCGGGGAGACACTCTCGGCTGTCGTCTCGGCGTTTCCACCGTGTTGGCACGTCGGACAGAACTCGGTTCCGTCGTGTCGGAAGATGGGGTCCCCGCAGGTGTCACAGTGTTTTCCAGTCATCGTCGCGCCCTGCAACAACAGTTCGCTCATTCGCTGTGTGGATTTTCGTGCCTCTTTGTCTTTTTCGTACTGCTGGCGGAGTTTCTCCCGCTCAGCTTCCTTATCGAAGTCGCTCATATTCGACAACAGACTGTCCAGACTCTTGCCCCTTTCCCTCGCTCTCGCCCGGAGGTTTATATACGAATCCGCGACCAAACTCGCCGTGTCGAAGATTCCCTTCAGCGAGCTCGAAACCGCGGCGTACTGCCCGCGAAAACTCTACAGGCGGAGCAGGCCGAGTGCCTCGGGGCTTGACCCCGAGGCGGTTCACTATCTCCGCGACGACGACAGCTCGCGTTCGAGTACGATTCGCTCGCCGATGTCGACCTTACGGGTCGCTCACTCGCCGTCTCTCCCGGTCGATTTCGTTCGAATATCGAACACGCGAAAGAACTCGACGCCTGGTTGGAACTCGTCTCTCCTACCGACCGTGAACGACTGGTCAACGGGAGAGACTGCCGCGGAATCGTCCACAAGGTGCTCGACCTCGAGACGCCCGTCCCGTCGATGGTGTTCACCGGAACGCCACCGAAAACGGGCGTCTGGAGCCACAGACCGTTCGAACGGTCGCGGCTGCGAAGGCGCTCTCGTGGGAACACGAGTGTCCCGTCGAATGCGCGTTCGTGGAGTACCCTGCCCACGGCATCGTCCGCGAGATTCGACTGACGACGCGTCAGAAAGCCGCGTACCGCCGCGCTATCGACGGGCCGCCACCGCGCTTGAAAAGCGAGTAAGTGCGACGCGTGCGAGTACCGTGCGGAATGCGGAGTGAAAACCCGCACGCTTCGGTCACTCCTCGGCGGCTAGCCACGTCTCTATCTCGTCGGCGTTCGCCCCTCGCCGGAGTATCTCGCCGCGTTCGACGTTCACGACGGAACTCGCCGTCCCCCCGGTCTCGCCGCCGTCGAGGACGACTGCCGCGGCGTCTCGAATCGCGCTATCGACGTCGTCTGCGCGTCTCACACTCGGCTTTCCGCTCACGTTCGCGCTCGTACTGGTGACCGGCGTCGGCGCGACGCGCCGGAGGAGTTCGAGCGCGAGTGGATGGTCGGGAATCCGAATCCCGACCCGCGTTCGGCCAGCAGTGAGTACGTCCGGCACCGCATCCCGCTTCTCACAGAGAACGGTCACGGGGCCGGGTAGAAACTCCTGCATGAACTCCCGTTCGCGTTCGGTCGGGCGGACGTACGAGCGTGCGATCTCCACGTCGGGGACCGCGAGTGAGACGGGTTTCTCTCGCGCCCGTCGTTTCGCGTCGAACACCCGTACGACGGCGTCGGGGTCGAGCGCGTCTGCGCCGAGACCGTACACGGTCTCCGTCGGATAGACGACGAGTTCGCCGCTTCGAATCGCCGCCACTGCTCGTTCGAGGTCGTCCATACACCACCTTCGACCGGTGTGTGAAAAAAGCGTAGCGTCCTCGGTCGAGACTCGTTTCTCGTCCATCGGCGAACCGCCTTCGAAAATGTGACCGTGGACCGGTCTCGCCGTGCTCGACCGGGGGTTATCGTGCTTCAATGGCGCGCTCGATTTCGTCGTACTCCGGGAACTCGGGCCACTCTGTCGCCACCCACGCGTACTCGACGACTCTCTCTTCGTCGAGCAGGAAAACGGCCGGTCGCGGTTCACTGATGCCCGCCATTCCATCTAGCTCGTTGGTGATGCCGTACTCCTCGGCGACCTCGTTCGCCGGGTCGCTGAACAGTCGGTAGTCTATCCCGCGCTCCTCGATGAGCGTCTTGTGCTCGTACGGCGTCGAGATGGAGAGACCAACGATTTGCAGGTCGTGGTCGTCGTCCCACGCCCGCTCTCGAAGTTCGTTCCAGACGTAGGTCGCCGGGAACCCGCCGTCCATCCCGTGGAAGACGAGTAGCGTCGGCCCATCCGCGGTCACGTCGGACAGCGATGCGTCTTCCCAGTACTCCGCGGTGACGAGTGGCCGCGTGAAATCGGGTACCTGCTCTCCACGTTCGGGGTGGTCGGCGTTCCCTAGTTCGACGACGTCGAAATCGACCATCACTCGTCACCTCCTGGCCCGTAGGTGTTTTCGAGGTAGGTCACGATGTTCGCACTCTCGCTCATCGTCACGCCCGTCGTCTCGTCGACGATGGCGGGGACGGTTCGTTTACCGCTGATGCGTTTGACGACGTTTCGGTCCGAGTGCATGGGTTCGACGAACCGCGAGTGGTACGGCAGGTCGTACTCCTGTAGTTTTCGAACGACGCGCTCACAGAACGGACACGCCTGTAGCCGGTACAGCGTGATGGCAGCATCTGCCGTCTCGGTGCTCATGGTCCGAAATATGGGAGAACCGCGTGTAAGGGCTTCGTTCGCGGCAGATCGACCCTTTTTTGGGTACGGCAAAAGAATAAAGAGTTAATCCCGCTGACGCTCAAGGTGGGTTATTGAATGGCACTCTCTCCGATACTCGTCGTCCTCGCGCAAACCGCGCCGCTTGATAGCGTGCTCGATATCCCGATAACCGACTCGCTCATCCAGGTTGGGGGGGTCACTGCTATCCTCATCCTCCTCGGTCTGTCGGCGTTTTTCTCCTCTTCGGAGATTGCGATGTTCTCTCTCGCCAAACACCGGGTCGAATCGCTCGTCGAAGACGGCGTCGATGGTGCCGAAACGGTCGATGCGCTGAAAAGCGATCCGCACCGACTGCTCGTGACGATTCTCGTCGGGAACAACATCGTCAACATCGCGATGTCCTCTATCGCCACGGGCCTTCTCGCGTACTTCCTCGGCAACCAGGGGCAGGCGGTCGCCATCGCTACGTTCGGCATCACGGCACTCGTCTTGCTGTTCGGCGAGAGCGCACCGAAATCGTACGCGGTCGAGAACACCGAATCGTGGGCACTCAGAATCGGGAAACCGCTCAAATACTCCGAGTATCTCCTGCTCCCGCTGGTCGTTCTCTTCGATTACCTCACGCGTCTGGTCAACCGTGTCACGGGTGGACGGTCGGCCATCGAAACCTCGTACGTCACGCGAGACGAGATACAGGACATGATCGAGACCGGCGAGCGCGAGGGCGTCATCGAAGAAGACGAACGCGAGATGCTCCAGCGCATCTTCCGGTTCAACAACACTATCGCGAAAGAAGTGATGACCCCACGGCTGGATATGATCGCCGTCCCCCAGGACGCGCCCATCAACGAGGCCATCGAGACGCTCGTTCAGGCGAACCACGAGCGCGTGCCGGTGTACGAGGGCAGTCTGGACAACGTCATCGGCATCGTCAACGTCCGAGATTTGATTCGTGAGAAAAACTACGGTGAAGCGGGCGATAGACTCAAGCTCGCCGACGTGATTCAGCCGACGCTCCACGTCCCCGAGAGCAAAAACGTGGACGAACTGCTGACCGAGATGCGCGAAAATCGCATGCAGATGGTCATCGTCATCGACGAGTTCGGGACGACGGAGGGGCTCATCACCATGGAGGACATGGTCGAAGAGATCGTCGGCGACATCCTCGAAGGCGAGGAAGAAGAGCCCATAGAGCGCATCGACGACGACACGGTCATCGTCCGTGGCGAACTCAACATCGACGAGGTGAACGAAGCGATGGACATAGACCTCCCCGAGGGCGAGGAGTTCGAGACCATCGCAGGGTTCATCTTCAACCGTGCGGGGAGACTCGTCGAGGAGGGCGAGGACATCGAGTACGACGGGGTGCGTCTCCACGTCGAGCAAGTCGAGAACACGCGCATCATGAAGGCTCGCATCACGCGCTTGAGCGATGACGAAATCGAAGCGAGCACGATGGAAGAGGGCGTCGAGTCGGGTGTCGAATAGCGGTTTCGCGTCTCGGTTTGCGCGTTCTGCGTCTCGGTTTCGTCCGTTTTCCGATGCTAATTCGGTGACTCCTGTAACTTCAGGAGTTGCGACGCTACTAATGCGACCGCGAAAGCCGCTAGGGGAATTTTCGGAAGTGATGCTGGGAAGATTCCTCCAAGGCCATGGTCTGTGAAGAAACCGTCAGTATGAACGACGGTAACGGCCAGGATGGACGACGACTGCAGAAAAAGCTCGTTTCAGAAGGAAACGTTCGTCTCCATCCCTTCGGTCGCGTCGTCCAGACCGTCCTGCTGGATGTCCTGGGCCATCCGGTCGGAGAGTTCGCGGTCCTGGAGGACGTTCTCGAACTCGTTGATGTACTGCTGGCTGACCGCCCGCGCTTCGTTTCTGGCCTCGACGACGTGCTGGTACTGGCTCACGGTCGTTTCGTTCGCATCGAGTCGCTCGGCACAGTCGGCGATGGACGTCCCGTCCGCGAGGAGGACACGGAGGGTCTCGATGTCGAAGGGAGCGTCGGTATCGGCGTCCCTGAAGAGGTGGAGGTCGAGTCGTGCTTCGGTGACGGCGTCCTCGCTCGTCCCGAGTTCGGCGGCAATCTCTTCGTCGTCGTCTCCGGCGGAGAACCGGCGGACGACGCTCACCAGTTCCGCATCACCGAGTGACGTGTCGAACGTGAATCGCTCGCGCATGTCCTCGACGATGTCACGCAGTCGCTCGTTGACTTTTTGCTCCGACCCGAGCGACCCGTGAGTTTCCTCTTGTTCCTCCGTGACCGTCGCTTCGTCGGTCACGTCTATGAAGATGTCACGGAGTTCCTCCGTCTTCTTATCCATGGCGCGTTGGTGACGGGTGAATCGTATAAAAACCTGTTGGGTGGGGGCTAAAATTTTCCATGTCGTGAACCGACGAACCAAGTCGTCAACCGAAGCAATCATGCTGGTTGACGGGCCACGATTCGCTATGTCAACCGAAACCGAGTCGGTCGACCTGGTCGGCGAACAGACCGTCGGGAACGTCGCTCGCACCGCGCTGTTCGCCGCCGTCGTCGGCGCGTTCGCGCAGGTGTCGTTTCCCAACCCCCTCGCACCGGCGATTCCCGTCACACTGCAGGTGCTCGGCGTCTTCCTCGCCGGACTCTTCCTGGGTCCGTTGTGGGGAAGCGCGTCGCTCGTCCTCTATCTCGTCGCGGGCGCTGTCGGCGCACCGGTCTTCGCGGGTGGGTCTGCCGGATTCGTCGAACTGGTCGGTCTGACGGGTGGCTACCTGCTCTCGTACCCCATCGCCGCGTTCGTCGTCGGCGCCATCGTCCACGGTGGGCTGACGCTCCACAATCCGAATCGAGCCGGTATCCCTCGTCTCGTCGCGGGCATGCTCGCCGGTACGGTCGTCATCTACGCCTTCGGGACCGTCGGCTTCTCCATCGTCGGGAACTACGCGCTCGCCGACGCCTTCATGGTGTCGGCGCTGGCGTTCGTCCCCTTCGAGGCGTTCAAAATCGCCGCCGCGGTCGGTATCGTCCGGAGCGACCGTATCACTGCCGAATGATAACGACACGGAATCTCGTCCACCGATTCGGCGACGCGGTCGCGCTCGACGGCATCTCACTCACCGTTCCCGACGGTCAGTTCGTCGTCATCACCGGCTCGAACGGGAGCGGAAAGACGACGCTCGTCCGGCACTTCAACGGGCTACTCACGCCAGACGAGGGAGGGGTATCGGTCGACGGGACGCCGGTCGAAGCCGACCTCGTGGCTGCACGAACGCGCGTCGGCATGGTGTTCCAGCACCCACGCGACACCTTCGTTTCCGCGACCGTCGGCGGGGACGTCGCCTTCGGTCCCGAGAATCTTGGTCTCTCCCACGACGACATCGACCGCAGGGTCGAGTCGGCGCTGTCCGCGGTCGGGATGACCGACCGCCGTGATGCACGAATCGATACCCTCTCCGGTGGTGAGTGCCAGCGGGTCGCCATCGCGGGCGCGCTGGCGATGGAACCGGCCCACCTCGTATTGGACGAACCGTTCACTGGACTGGACGCCCCCGCCCGCGAGTCGGTCGTCTGCCACCTCGCCGACCTCGCTGCTGAGGGAACCGGCGTCGTCGTCGTCACCCACGACCTGCGCGACGTGTGGCCGCTCGCAGACCGCGTGGTCGCTCTCGCTGCCGGCCGAGTGGCCGTCGATGACTCGCCCGGGGAGGTGGCAGACGACCTCGCCGAACTCGGTGTGCGCGTGCCATGACGCTCGCGTATCGACCGTCCGGTTCGTTCGCGGAGCGCACCGACCCCCGGGTGAAACTACTCTTTCAGGCCACGTTCGCTGTCGCTGCGTTCGCACACACCACACCCCGGGGCCTCGGTGCGCTGACCGCGGTGGTCGCACTGGTGCTCGCGGGGGCCGCCACGTCCCCGCTCTGGGTGCTCCGCGAGTTTCGGTACGTCCTCCCGTTCCTGCTCGGTGGTCCGGCGTTCGCGGCGTTGTCGCTCGGTCCCCCGTGGGTGGTCCCGGCGGAGGCAGTCGCACCTGCGCTGGCGAGCTATCGCGTCTTCCTCGTGCTCTGTGTCAGCGCGGCCTACGTCCGCACGACACCGGTTCGGGAGTCGCGCGCGGCGGTCCAGTGGCTGCTGCCGGGACGACCGGGGCAGTTCCTTGGGATGGGTGTCGCGTTCGTCTTCCGGTTTCTGCCGGTCTTTCAGGCCGATTTACGGGCGATTCGGGAATCGATGGCCTCTCGTCTCGGCACCCGACGGCCGCTCGCCGAGCGGATGCAACTCGTCGGGACGGCGGGACTGGCGCGTGCGTTCGACCGCGCCGACCGGTTCTCGCTCGCGCTCCGCGCTCGCTGTTTCGCGTGGAACCCGACCCTTCCCCCGCTGTCGATTTCGCGGTGGGACGTGCCGGTCGTTTCTCTCACGCTCGTAATACTGGGCTGGGCACTCGCATAAACTCCAAACGAGTTTCTTATTCTCGCACGACGGCGCAGAGATAGATGGGAAGTAAGACTTAAGCAAGTCGTCTCCACCTGATAAAACATGGCAAACCTCGTGCTCGCACAGACGACGGGTACCACGCGCCCGACGTTCTGGAAAATCGGGCTGCTGGGTGAGGCGTTGTTCTACTACCTCGCCGCAGTGACCGTGCTCGTTTTCCTCTTCGGTGTGTACCAGCGGTTCACACGGTACACCGACGGGGAGCAAGACTGGTTCGACCGACTGGACGACCTACCGGGACGCATCGTGCGCGCGGCGAAAATCGTCGTTTCGAACGAGAAGCAGTTCAACCGCGACCTTTACGGCGGGTTGATGCACGCGTTCATCCTGTGGGGCTTTCTGACCCTGCTCATCGGGACGACGATTCTCGCCATCGACATGGACGTCTACCGGAAGTTCACCCACTACGTCCTCGGGAACGAACAGTCGTTTTTCGTCGGCGACTTCTACCTCGCCTACTCGCTCGTGATGGACGCGATGGGCTTGCTGTTCGTCGTCGGCGTGGGGATGGCCATCTACCGGCGCTACTGGGTGCGCAATCACCGTCTCTGGGGTAAACACACCGGTCGGGAAGACGACCTGTTCATCTGGACGCTGTTCTTGCTCGGCGTCGGCGGCTACGTTACGGAAGGCGTGCGCATCCTCGGAACTGGCGCTTCGGATTTTGAGACGGTGAGCTTCGTCGGCTGGTTCGTCAAGGATCTGTTGGTCGTCGCCGGCGTCACGCCCGCGATGGCGACCGCGTGGTATCCCGTGACGTGGTGGTCACACGCGCTCATCGCGCTCGTCTTCGTCGCGTCGATTCCCTACGCCAAGCCCTTCCATATGCTCTCGTCGTTCGCTAACGTCGTCACCCGCGACGAGAAGGCGGGCAAACGGCTCCCGGGCGTCCCCTCGGACGCTAGCCCCGAGGAGATCGGCGCGACCTCTATCGACGACTTCTCGTGGCGACAGCTGCTCGACCAGGACGCCTGCACGAAGTGCGGTCGCTGTTCGTCGGTCTGCCCCGCGAAGGCGTCCGGTCGGCCACTCGACCCTCGTGACGTGATTCTCGACCTGAAACAGTACCGCGAGAATCTTGATTCGGGCCAGACGGACGAAAAGCCCATCGTCGCGGACGGCGGAGCGAGCGTCATCGACAGCGAGACGATGGAATCCTGCATGGCTTGCATGGCCTGCATGGACGCCTGCCCGGTCGACATCGAACATCTCACCTCCTTCACCGACATGAACCGCCGACTCACCGAGTCCGGCCAGATGGACGCCAACGTCCAGGACGCGATGATGAACGTCTTCCAGAACGGGAATGCCTTCGGCGACCCCGAGCGCACGCGCCCAGACTGGACGGACGAACTCGACTTCGAGATTCCGGACGCCCGCGAAGAGGACGTGGAATTCCTCTGGTACGTCGGCGACTACCCGTCCTATGACGAGCGCAACCGCCGGGTCGCGCGCTCGCTGGCGACCATCTTCCACGAGACGGGCATCTCCTACGGTATCCTCTACGAAGACGAGCGAAACGACGGCAACGACGTTCGCCGCGTCGGCGAGGAAGGGCTCTACGAGATGCTGGTCGAGGACAACGTCGCCGCCTTCGAGGAGTGCGAGTTCGACAAAATCGTCTGTACCGACCCGCACAGCTACAACACGTTCGAAAACGAGTATCCGGAGATGGCAGAGGAGTTCGACGCCCCGGTCTACCACTACACGCAGGTCGTCGAAGAGCTGTTCCAGTCGGGCCGGATGGGTCTGTCGGGCACCGAACTCGATTACACCGTCACCTACCACGACCCGTGTCACCTCGGGCGGTACAACGACGAGTACGAGGCCCCCCGAGAAATCGTCCGCGCGACCGGGTGTACGCTGGACGAGATGCCGCGCAACCGCGCCAACTCGTTTTGCTGTGGCGGCGGCGGTGGCGGTCTCTGGATGGACTTCGAGGAAGATCCCAAGCCGAGCGAGGAGCGCATCCGCGAAGCACTGGAGGACACCGACGCCGCGAACGCAGTCGAGAAGTTCGTCGTCGCCTGCCCGATGTGCATGACGATGTACGAAGACGGCCGCAAGACCGGTGATTTCGAGGACGACATCGAGATCGTGGACGTGGCCGAACTCGTCGTCGAGGCGCTGGGTGCCGAAGAGCGAATCAAAGTCTCCGCGTAACCCCGACCCCGATTTCTATTTTCCCGTCGTCTGACTCGGCTACTGGTGTCATCTTCGTCGATAACTGCGACTGTGTGCTAGCTCTGCTGGCTTCTCCGTGGTCGAAACTGGGGGGCAACACACCGACCCGGCAGAGTTACTCCCGGTTAGCGGGTGTTGCGAGGACAGAATACCACAACCACAGGATTCTGTAGGGTACGAGACCGCGACCGCAGAACACGAGACCGCATCCGCAGAACGCGCTAGAGTCACCACCGCACAGCAGGAGACGCTAGGGCAACGTACCGCGACCGGAGAGCGGCGGGTCGGCTCTCGACCTCCGAAACACCCGTCAGTCCATTCCAGTGGAAAACAATAAATTCCCGCCGAAAACAGTAGCTTTCAGTACAAATTCGTTACTCCGTCGTCGCCGCGTCGACTGCGCGCGCTATCAACCCGGCCTGTGCGCCCGCGACGAAGCCGGCGTCGATGTTCACGGTCGAGAGGACGGTACAGGACTGCAACATTCCCGAAAGCGCGGCCTCACCCCCGCTCGCGTGGCCGTAGCCGTTCGACACCGGGAGTCCGATGACTGGGGTGTTCACCAGTCCCGCCACGACGGTCGGGAGCGCGCCCTCGCGTCCGGCGGCGACGACGAGCACGTCCGCAGCGCGGAGGGCGTCCACCTCGTCTATCACGCGCACCAGCGACGCGACGCCGACGTCGTGGTACTCCTTGACGGTCGCGCCCATCTCCTCGGCGACGATGGCGGCCTCGCCGGCGGGAATCGCGTCGCTTGTGCCCGCACTGACGATGCCGACGGTGGCGTCGAGTTCGGGTGGTTCGAACGCCGCCGCGTGCGCGACGACCACGCCGGCGCGCTCGTGGGTTCGAACGTCCGCACTCGGATGCTCCTCCGCGAGGCGCGCGCGGACGGCTTCGACCTGCTCGTCGTCCGCACGGGTGACCAGTGCGCGGCCCGCCGTCTCGACTGCGGTCGTCGCGAGCGCGGCCACCTCGTCCGGTGTCTTTCCGTCACAGAGTACGGCCTCTGGAACACCTCGCCGCGTCTCGCGCGCGGCGTCGAATCGACCGGCCTCACTGGTTGCGTAGCCCGAAATCTTCGCTTCCGCTTCAGCGACGCTCAGCCTCCCGTCAGCGACGGCCTCGAGTAATTCGCGCATATTCGACCTTCTGTGCCCCTCCTACTCCCGTCTGTCGGCTCGACTCAATCGTATGTTCTGTACTTAAATCTTTTGGCGCTCCCGGCAGAGTGGGGTGGAATCTTCGAAACGTGGCCGTTCGCCGAAGAATTTGGGAAACTTTATTAGCTGGGCTACGGAACGTCGAACTTGTATGGCAGACCTTATTGTCAAAGCCGCTGTGAAAGAAGCGCTCGACGACAAAAACGTTGCGTCGGACTTCTACGACGCACTCGACGAAGAAGTCGCAGGTCTCCTCGACGACGCCGCCCGACGCGCCGAGGAAAACGACCGAAAGACGGTCCAGCCGCGCGACCTGTAAAAACGACACGTTCTTTCATTTATCCCCGACCGACCAGCGACGGCTATCTTTCTCCAAGGAGAGAATCCCGCCGTTTACGGCGGGAGTGAATCCGACAGCCCCGATACAAACCACCGTCAATGGCAGTCAGGATATTCCACGCTAATCCACACCATTAAGTAAGTTTGTCTACATAGGCTATATATGGCGATTCAGGTCACTCGCACCTACGTTGGTTCCATCCAGAACCACCGACAGGTCTGCGATGGCCTCGATTCGCTCGGAGATTCCGCCTCCAAAATCTGGAACGTCGCACGATGGACAGCCGACCGAATCTGGGACGAAACCGGTGAAATCCCCGACGAAGGCGTGCTGAAATCGTACATGAAGAACCAGTCGTGCTGGAAAGACCTGAACGCACAATCCAGTCAGAAAGTCATTGAAGAACTTTCTGACGCTTTCCAGTCATGGTTCGACCTGCGACAGAAAGACGACACGGCGAACCCGCCCGGCTACCGCAAACACGGCGATACCCGACCACGTTCCACGGTCACATTCAAAGCAGACGGCTTCAAACACGACCCCGAGAACAACCGCGTCCGACTCAGTAAAGGCTCGAATCTCAAAGAACACTTCTCGGACTTCCTCCTCTGCGAGTACCAAACCCGACCCGACGTTGACCTCTCAGAAGTCAACAAGGTACAGAACGTCCGTGCGGTCTGGAACGGCGACGGATGTGAACTCCACTTCGTCTGCAAAGTCAGCCTCAAAACGAACGACTCAGCAGGCAACGGTGTTGCAGGCATCGACCTCGGCATCACAAACATCGCCACGGTCGCATTCCCCAACGAATACGTCCTGTACCCCGGCAACTCGCTCAAACAGGACAAGCACTACTTCAAACGTGCCGAGTACGACACGGAAGGCGAGAACGGCCCATCGGAGAAGGCGAAGTGGGCACGTCGAAAACTCGCTGACCGCGAGACGCACTTCTACCATACTCTTGCAGACGCCATCATCACGGAGTGTGTCGAACGCGGTGTTGGAACTCTCGCGGTGAGTTGGCCTGAGGACGTTCGAGAGTTTGACTGGGGTAAAACTGGGAACAAGAAGTTGCATACGTGGGCGTTCGACCGCATCTACCAGTACCTCGACTACAAGGGCGAAGAACGCGGTGTCGAGGTTCTCAAGGAGAACGAGTGGGAGACGTCGAAGACGTGTTCAAAGTGTGGTGACGACACGAAAGCGAACCGGAAGCACCGTGGCTTGTACGTCTGCTCGTCATGTGGGTTGGTCGGGAACGCGGATTGCAACGGAGCGGAGAATATGCGGCAGAAGATAACTTCGAGTCCTCACGGCGAGGATAGGAGTAACGGCTGTGTGGCACAGCCATCGACATACTTGTTCGACCGCGAGAGCGGGACGTTCAACACGAGAGAACAAGTCGTGTCGTAGACCGGCAAATATCCCACCTGCGGGACGGGAAGCCTCACCGTTTACGGCGAGGAGGATGTCACCGGTTTCTCTGACCGTTACAGGCGCATCACATCGACGCCGGCGTCGGTTCCGACGTGAATCTCGTCCGCCATCCCGACGAACAGGCCGTGTTCTACGACGCCTGGAACTGCCGAGAGGTCGCTGGCGAGTTCGCCCGGCGAGTTGATTTCGCCGAACGAACAGTCGAGGACGAGGTTCCCGTTGTCGGTTACGACCGGACCGTCCTTGTGTTCTGCCTCGCGCAAGTCGGGGGTCCCACCCAGCACGCGCACGTCGTCGGCCGCCGTCGTTCGCGCGGCGGGGAGCACCTCCACCGGGACGGGATGGGTGAGACGCTCGGCGGCCTTGCTCGGGTCGGCGACGACGAGCAATCGGTTCGCCGCACCGTCGACCACCTTCTCTCGGGCGTGTGCCGCACCCCCACCCTTGACGAGGTGCGGCCCGGCGAACTGGTCTGCGCCGTCGATAGCGAGGTCGATAGCCGACACCGAGTCGAGGTCGACCAGCGGCACTCCCACGTCGCGGGCCAACTGCCGCGACTGATACGAAGTCGGGACGCCGTGTACGTCGAGTCCGGCGTCCACCTTCCGCCCGATGGCTCGAATCGCGTAGGCCGCGGTGCTCCCCGTGCCGAGACCGACCACCATGCCGTCTTCGACCGCCTCCGCAGCACTCTCGCCCGCGTTTCGTTTCGCCTCGTCGCTTCCACCCGTCGTTTTCATGTGAGTCGCTTCTCGTGTGTGTCGAAAAAAGCTTGCGAGCAGGGACGTGGGGAGGTCGGTCGCCGGGGGGACGTGGTTACGTGCTGGCGGTAGAGTCGTCGATAGCACACTCGTCGGTGGCGCGCTGGCGGTGCGGAGCGGGCCGCTCGGTGGCCGCTCCCGAAAACCGCACATGTTCGTCGGTATCTCCGGAACGGACTGTCTGCCGACCTGCCGACGCCCGCGCCACCGTGGGAGGTGAGCCACCAGTCGTCGAACTCCATCCGTCGGTTCGTCCGTCGTTGCGTCCGTCTCCCCCTTTCGTTCGGCGGCAGGGTTTTGTGGTGTTGTTCCCTTCTGACGTGTATGACCGCTGGCCGCGACACGACCGAGAGCGATTGCGAGAGTCGGGAGTCAGACTGATGGACGTCCGCCAGATTTTCAGCATGAGCTGGCGCTCCATCCGGAGCCACAAACTCCGTTCGTCGCTGACGACCCTCGGCGTCATCATCGGCGTGGCGGCCGTTATCGCGCTCGCGACGCTCGGTGCGAGCGTACAGGCGAGCATCATCGGTGACGTGGGCGGCGAGGAGGCCCAGAACGTCTACATCTGGGCCGGCCCGGACACGCAGAACGGTGGTGGCGGTGCGCCCGGCGCGGGCGCACAACCCGTGTTCACCCAGCGCGATGTCGACCGCATCTCCGAAATCGAGGGCGTCGAAACCGTCATCCCCCGCGGCACCGTCCCCACGTCCGGCTTGCGCTACCGGGACGACACCGTCGCCCGAAATCAGGTCGTCGCCATCACCCCCGCGTACTTCGACGGGGCGGAGTTCGAATCGGGTCGCGCCTTCGACTCCGGGGCGCGCGAAGTCGTCCTGAACACGGCTGCCGCCACGCAGTTCGAGCAGAACGTGACGGTCGGCGAGACGCTCGCCATCCTCCGAGCGAACGGTTCGGTCGCCAACGCCACCGTCGTTGGCATCCTCAACGGGTCGGCGAGTCGGGGGCCGTTCGAGGGTTTCGCCTCCCAGCCGCGGGTCTACGCACCGACCGACCCCTTCTACGAGACGAGCGTGCAGGTCAACGGTGAGAATCGGCGCGTCTACCCGCTGATGACGGTCGTCACGACCAGTCCCGACGCGGTCGAACCCACTCGGGACCGGGTGCTCACGTACCTCGAAAATGAGTCGGACGCCGCGTCGCTCGTCCCCTCGGATTACGTCTTCAGTGCCCAGACGAACGAGGAACTGCTCCAGCAGGTACAGGACCTGCTCAACACGCTGACTGGCTTCGTCACGGGAATCGCCGTCATCTCGCTCGTCGTTGGCTCTATCGGCATCGCCAACATCATGCTGGTGAGCGTCACCGAGCGTACAAAGGAGATCGGCATCATGAAAGCGGTGGGCGCACAGAAACGCGATATCGTCCAGTTGTTCCTCGTAGAAGCCGTCATGCTGGGCTTGCTCGGCGCGCTCCTGGGCACGCCGCTCGGTGTCGTCGGCGCGTACCTCGTTGCGGGCTACATCGACGTGTCGCTCGTCTTTCCGCTAGAGTGGTTCGGTATCGCGGTGAGCGTCGGTGTCCTCGTTGGCGTGGTCGCCGGACTGTATCCGGCGTGGAGCGCGGCCCGCACCGACCCCATCGACGCCCTCCGTTACGAGTAAAAAAGGCTGGCACATCGAAGCCACAACTACAGGTGGCTATCTCTCGCATCGTTAATTGGATGCGGTCGCCCCCGCATTCACGAATGGACGGTGGGGGGTTCTCATTTCCCTGCATCCCCCCGACGCAACGCGCCCGAATCAGTCTTCGGCCCGGAGAACATCAGGTTCCTCGACGACGACCAACCAGTGGGGTGGGAGGGGATATCGCCGCTCTGTGGTCCCACGGCCGGTGCCAGTGTTCGAAATCAGGGCCACAGAGTACGGCGACGACGTTTTCGAGTCGTTCGACCAGGACTCGGTGACCAGTACCGCTCATCGGCCGAACGGTCGACCCACCGCCCACAGCACTATCTTCGTTTGTCTCGTATCCCTGCCTATGCCACGTGAGCAACTGGTACAAGCGGCAGAGGAACTGAAACAGGCCAGTGCGACAGTTTCGGGCGAGACGGAAGACCGTCTGGTGTCGCAGGCCGACTCGCTCCGAACCCTCGCGCAGGCCGACCGCGGTCCGGACCACGGTCGACTCGACCGAATCATGCACGCGCTTTCGGAACTGAAAGCCGAGGTAGACGACGAGACTGCGGAGCGAATCGACAGCGCCTACGACCACGTCGAGGCGCATCGTGAGACCGTGAGCGGGGTGTGACGACGCTACCCTGAATGCGACGCCGTCCCGCACTCGAAACGTCTAGCACACCGGTTTCGGATTGACGCCCATCGACTCCAGCGACTCGGTGTACTCCTCGTAGGCCGCCCGAATCGCACCATCGGCGGCCTCTCTCGCTTCGTCCCAATCGTCGTCGGAGTCGCAGGTGTCTGCGAGCACGCTGAGCGTTCGGTCTAACTGGTCGCCGAGGTCGCCTTTCAGGTCGCGGAACAACTGTGCCGTCTGCGGGTCGGCCTGTCCCGTGAAAAAGCCCGTCAGTTGCGACTTCGACTTCTCGCTCGCCAGCGTGCGCCCGACGAACCCGCCGAGGCGTGCGCACGTGCCGTCCAGTCCGCGCAAGAACTCGTGTAGGGCGGGCGTCTCTCCCGGTTCGTGGTCGTCTCCCTTCTCGGCGACCGTCTCGTAGTGGGCCTGTTCGGTCGCTGCGATGTCGGCGAATAGGTCGCTCGCCTGGGCGTCGCTTTCTTCGTCGGCCCACTGCTCGAACGTCCGGCGGGCAGCGTACTCGGCGTCTGCTGCGGCACGAAACACTTCGTCGGATTCCATCTCGCCTCCCGTGGCGGCGTACAGCGATTTCGAAGAACCAAGGCGCGAGAGGGCAGTTTCGTTCTCTTTTCGGACGGCGTCGACGAACTCCTCGGAATTCATGGCACAGCATACTGGCGCATCTCGCTTGAACTCTCCGACTGCTCCGGTACAGTGTGGGCCATTTCGGTGGTCGTGCCGATATCGAATCTGCGTGCCGGACGGGCACGTCGCCGTCCTCCGGCCGTCCAGCGTCAGGCACGATGCAGACCCAGGATGCAGAGCCGCGGTATCGCGGGAGAATGAACGTTCTCGGCCGGGTCTGCTGATTACCCATCGAGACATTCGTTGCATATGACTCGCATTGGCCGGATAAATCGTACACCTGTCCGGTCGGCCGTCGTACTCGACGACGACCGACGACAGTTCGAACTGGTAGTTGGTGGCACTCGGTTTTGGTTCGGCCGGTTCGTCGGTGACGTCGAAACGTCCGGTCGCTTTGTCCTCGTTAGGTTCACTGGATGCCACGATATAGAGATTCGACCTCGTCTCAATAACCACTGCTAGTTTTTCTCCATAGCGATATGTGACACTCTCCAGTCACGTGTGTCTCCGCCTTCCAGTCCCGACAAATGTCGTTTTCGCTCGCGTGGGACGTTCAGCGATTACTTTTCGCTCCCGGTTTCGATGGGGGCGTCGACCAGGTTCCCCCACTCGGTCCACGACCCGTCGTAGTTCACGACGTTGTCGTACCCGAGCAGTTCAGAGAGCGCGAACCACGCGATGGAGGACCGCTCCCCGATGCGGCAGTAGGCGACGACCTCCTGGTCGTTGGTGACGCCCTCGCTCTCATAGAGGTCGCGGAGTTCGTCGGCGCTCTTGAACGTTCCATCGGGGTTGACCGTCGCGGCCCACGAGACGTTCGACGCGCCGGGGATGTGGCCGCCGCGCTGTGCCGTCTCCTGCAGTCCGGGTGGGGCAAGCACTTCGCCGCTGAACTCTTCGGGGCTTCGCACGTCCACGAGGGGGACGCCACGGTCGATCGCCTTCTCCACGTCGTCGCGGTAGGCACGGATGCCCTCGAACGGGCCGCGAGCGTCGTACTCGACTTCCGGGAACGCCGGTGTTTCGTCCGTCGTCGGATAGTCGTTTTCGAGCCAGTAGTCGCGTCCGCCGTCGAGCAGGCGCACGTCGCGGTGGCCGTAGTATTTGAACTGCCAGTAGGTGTACGCCGCGAACCAGTTGGAGTTGTCGCCGTAGAGGACGACGGTCGAATCTTCGCCGATGCCGTGGCTACCGAGCAGTTCCTCGAAGTCGTCTCTCTCGAGGATGTCTCGTTTCGTCTGGTCCTGGAGTTGGGTCTCCCAGTTGAAGCCGATTGCACCGAGCGCGTGGGCGTCGTCGTAGGCTTCGGTGTCCACGTCGACTTCGACGAGACGATACTCCGGGTCGTCGCTCTGGAACTCGTCCAGGTGGTCTTCTACCCAGTCGGCGGAAACGAGGACGTCCTTTGCGTAGTCACTGTCGCTCATGCAGGCTTACATACTGACGCCCGGATTATATCCCCTTTACTGCCGGTAGGTTCCGCCCATTGTCGAGCGTACCGGCAATCCTGGCCGTCGAATCTCGAACCGGTCGGGAAATCCCACACGGACCGGCCGCT
Organism: Haladaptatus ordinarius; assembly: GCF_054177595.1. Taxonomy (NCBI): domain Archaea; kingdom Methanobacteriati; phylum Methanobacteriota; class Halobacteria; order Halobacteriales; family Haladaptataceae; genus Haladaptatus; species Haladaptatus ordinarius. The sequence continues at coordinate 83,038 of NZ_JBPEHH010000004.1, forward strand.
CTGAATCCCCACGCCCCGCCAGATGCGGAAATAATCTCCGCTAACTCCGGTAACACGCGTCATTCGACGGAACCCGGAGTGCTAAGGCGCTGGCGTCACTACCGAAATCCGATGCACGAGAACGTCGTCGTCACAGCGGAGTGGCTCGCCGACCGACTGGAGGAGGTGCAGGTCGTGGACGTTCGCGACGCGTGGGAGTACGAGGGTATCGGCCACGTCCCCAGCGCGACGAACGTCCCGTTCGAACGGTTTCGCTCCGCCGACGCGGCCGATGCCGGGATGCTCCCCGGTGGTGAGACGTGGGCAGACCTGCTCGGTGGCGTCGGTATCGACGAATCGGATACAGTCGTCGCCTACGACGACATGCACGGCGTGTTCGCGGCCCGATTTCTCGTCACTGCGGAGGTGTACGGCCACGAAGACCTCTTCCTGCTGGACGGTGATTTCAGCTCGTGGCAGCGCGAACACGAGACGACGACGAACGCACCCGACCCCGAACCGACCGCGTACCACGTTCGAGAGCCCGACGATTCACCACTCGTCGGACGCGAGGCGGTCCAGGCCGCCATAGACGACCCGGATTCGGTGCTTGTGGACACCCGCGCCCCCGAGGAGTTCGCCAAGGGCCACCTGCCCGGTGCGGTCAACGTCGATTGGCTCGACCTCGTGGACGACGAGACTCGCGGTCTGAAGTCCTCGGACGAACTTCGTTCCGTACTCGAATCGAGTGGTGTCACGCCCGACGACCGGGTCATTCTCTACTGTAATACGGCCCGACGCATCAGCCACACGTACGTCGTGCTCTCATACCTCGGCTACGAGAACCTGGGATTTTACGAGGGAAGTCTCACCGAGTGGACCGAAACGGACGGCGAACTCGAAACGGCGTAGAGATACCTGCTCCCGGAGCGCTAACGCGGCAATCCTCGGTTCGTCGCACCGCGGTCGTCTCGCGAACTGGTGTCACTGACGAAATGCAGGACAGACGTCGTTTCCGTTCGGTAACTTTCACAGAGGCCGTTGTAACGTGGAATACCGGCTGAGAGGCAGGAGATAACGTTGAATACTGCTTTCTCTCACAAACATCCCCGCTATCGTGGTCGTTTCTTGGTGTGAACCTAACCGGGATAGTTTTCCGTTGGCCATCGAAACGGTGGACGGCCTTTATCTTAAGCTCCGGCCTATAGCCTGTCACCCCGGGAGGGGGGAGAATGACCGAGAAAGAACCACAAGACACAGAAAATGTCGAATCGAAAGAACGACGGTCGTTTATGAAAAAGGGCGCACTCGCAACGGGTGCGCTCGCGCTGGGTCTGGGCAGTGCTGGCAGCGCGTCGGCACAGGGACAGAACGTGTTGGTGTACACGTACGACTACCACCCGGGCGTTCAGTTCCGTGTCGTCAACGCCCTGGAGCAGTCCACGACAGTTCGACTGCTCCAGCGCCCTGGTGGGGGGAACGTTCCCGAGATCTCCCAGCCCGACGACTACAACGCGTACCTCATCCGCTACCAGTTGGGCGGCGGCGGAGGACAGGGACAGATCACCACCATCGTCTTCGGACGAGATCTCTCGCTGAGTCAAGGTGATACCCGCCGGTTCAGTGGCGATGCGTCGATATTCAGTAGCACCCTCAACCTGCTCAGCACCAGTCTCGGAAGCAGCAACTAACCGACCCAACGTTGTATCGATAGAGTCGATAACACGAACAGCACTCCTTTTTTATCGAGATAGATGCAAGAGTTGGAACGGCTGACTCGCTCGCGGACACGAAGAGTACACTGTCGTCTAGCCACTTGAGGTGGCGAGTAACGAGGAATTCGAACGATGATACTCCTCGGAACCGGCGTCATCAGTCTTCACGGTACTCGTTCGAACGTCGAACGACGGTCGACTGGCTGGAACGGTGTGCTTTAGCTGAATTGCAGGCGCCAAGCCCCCATCCTCAAGGAGCGACCGAAGGGAGCGAGGAGGGTAGGGATACAGCGCCGTCTTTGGTGTTCTCGCACGCACGATAGCTTGCTGTACTATCCCACGAAAGCGGTACGTGTGCGTGATAGTAGGAGGAATTGAAGCCCTCAAGGCCTCCCACGCACTGCGCAGTGCGGAATCAGAGGCACGGGACAGGCCGAATCCACGCCTTCGAAGACTGCGACCGCTGTGGATTCGCGGTGAATCTGCAAGTCGCGTCGGTGAACAAGGAAGCTCCCACCTCAAGAAGCGAGGGGTGGGTAACCCCGAGCGCGGTAGGTGGGAGTAGTTCACCCCACACCGCTCCTGGTGGGATTTGTGCATAAACAGTGGTGTTTCGATGCACGCACTCTCCCGTTCGTCCGCTTTCGTCACTGGATTCGAACATCACACTTGTTAAGTATCACCGACTATAACCACCGAGTAATGAAACGGCGAACGTTCCTCACGGCGGGGAGTACCGCGCTCGTCGGTCTCGCTGGCTGTCTCGATAGTATCTCTGGCTCCGATTCCGAGACGACCGGAACGACCGCCAAGACGACCGCACAGACCGAACTGAGTGGCACGCTGAACGTCGCAACCTACAGCGCCTTCGTCGACTCTCCGAGTTCCTCGCCCGGTTCCTGGATAAAACAACAGTTCGAAAAGGAGTACCCGAACGCGACGCTGGAGTGGAACACCCCCGAAAACGAGGTGAACTACTACATCCAGCGGAAAGCACAGGGCGTGAACGTCGGCGCGGACGTGTACGTCGGGTTGAACGTCGACCACCTCATCACCATCGACGAGAAACTCGGCGGGAAGAAACTGTTTACCCCCACCGCCGACTCGCTTTCGAACTACGGTCACGTCAAAGACGAGCTGAAGTTCGACCCGAAACAGCGAGCAGTTCCCTACGACACCGGCTACATTAGCCTCGTCTACAACGCACACGAAGTGGACGAGCCACAAACGTTCGACGCGCTGACCAAGCCGAAGTTCGAGGGGACGCTCATCACCGAAAACGCACAGCAGGCCATAACCGGTCGGGCGTTCTTGCTCTGGACGATTCACCAGAAAGGACCGGACGCGTACCTCGACTACTGGAAACAGCTGAAGCGAAACGACGTCCAAATCCTCGGGTCGTGGGATGCGGCCTACACCGCCTACTCGAACGGTGAGCGACCCATCGTCGTCTCCTACTCCACCGACCAGGTGTACGCCAACCGCTCCGGCGCGGACATGAAAAAACACCAGATCGGTTTCCTGAACGGACAGGGCTACGCGAATCCCGAGGGTATGGCGAAGTTCGCCGACGCGAATAACTCACGGCTGGCCGACGCCTTCCTCGATTTCATGCTCTCGAAGCGAGCGCAGTCGAAGATTCCGACGCTCAACGTCCAGTTTCCAGCGACAGACTGGGCCGACCCCGGCGAGGAGTTCGACGAGTACGCGAAAGCGCCCGAACAACCGATCACCTACTCCTACGACGAGTTGAAAGGCAACGTCGAAGAGTGGGTCGAACAGTGGGCGCGAACGATAGCTAGTAAGTGACCTCGAACGGAGAGTGCGAACGAATAATGGACTCCGACGAACGATGACTCCGAACGAGTGATGGGCCTCCTTCGCTGGTTCGAACGACACGCCCTCGCCATCCTCGGCGTCGCGACCAGCGCCGTCCTCGTCGTTCTCTTTTACTACCCCGTCGCCATCGTCTTCGCCGAGGCCGGAAATCCATCCGCTTTCGTCGACGTCCTTACCGACCCCTTCTACGCCCGCGAAATATTCGGCTTCACGGCGTGGCAGGCGTTTCTCTCGACGGTAGCGAGCGTCGCTCTCGGCCTTCCCGGCGCGTACGTCCTCTCGCGCTACGAGTTTCCCGGCCGACGTACGATTCGCTCGCTCACCATCCTCCCGTTCGTCATGCCCTCGATTCTCGTCGCGATTGGTTTCGTTGCGATGTTCGGCAAACAGGGGCTACTCAACGACCTGCTGGGCACCGTCGGATTCGGTCCGTACTCATTTCTCTACAACCTCCCCGCTATCGTCGTCGCTCACGCCTTCTACAACGCGCCACTCGTCGCGCGAATCACGAACGCCGCGTGGGAGAGCGTGGACGCCCGCGAGGTGGAAACCGCCCGCAGTCTCGGTGCGGGGCGAGTTCGGGCGTTCCGGGACGTGCTGGTTCCACAACTGCTCCCCGCCCTTCTCACGGGTGCGCTCCTCACGTTCATCTTCACCTTCATGTCGTTTCCTATCGTGCTCGCGCTGGGCGGTTTTCGTTTTCAGACCGTCGAGGTGTGGATTTACGCCCTGGTCCGGGACCTCGACTACTCCGAGGCCGCCGTCCTCGCCGTACTCGAAACGCTGCTCTCGCTGTTGCTGACTTACGGCTACCTTCGCTACGAGGCACGCCAGGCCGCCGCGTCGCGGGCAGGTCGGCCACTCTCTAGAAAACGATTCCTTTCTGGTGGTAGCCCGGCGGAGTCGTTCGAACGCGTGGGTCTGCTGGTCTACATCCTCGTCGTCGGCGTCGTCTTCGTCGGTCCCCTCCTCAGTACCGTCCTCGAGAGCGTCACCGGGCCCAACGGGTTCACACTGCGCTACTACGAGTTTCTCGTCACGCGGCAGGTGACCGGCGCGTCCTTCCAGACGAAACCCGGCGTCGCCGTTCGCAACTCGCTCGTCTTCGGCCTCGGAACCCTGCTCGTCGCGCTCCCGATGGGTATCGTCGTTGCGATGCTCTCTCGCGCCCGAGGTGGTCGTCTCGTGGAAGCAGTGGCGATGGCCCCCCTCGCGGTCAGCGGGGTGATGGTCGGCCTCGGGATGCTCCGGGGACTCGTCTTCGGCGTCCCAATCGGCGGCATCCGAGTGCAGGTCGGCGGTGCGGTCGCCATCGTCGCCGCCCACGCCGTCGCGGCCTACCCCTTCGTCACGCGCAACGTCGCGCCGATGCTCTCGGGAATCGACCGCCGGATGGTAGAATCGGCTCGAGCGCTCGGCGCGACGCGCGCTCGCGCGCTCGTGGACGTCGAACTCCCGCTCGTCACGGCGGGCATCGTCGCCGGGGCCGCGTTCGCGTTCGCCATCAGTATCGGCGAGTTCGACTCGACAGTTATTCTTGCCACGGGGAGTAGCAGTTACACGATGCCAGTCGCGGTCGAACGCTATCTCAGCAGGCAGACGCTCGGGCCAGCGACTGCGATGGGGACCGTCTTGCTCGTCGTCACCGGAGTCAGTTTCCTCGTCATCGACCGCCTCGGCGGGAGGTGGGAGCGTGGTTGAGGTCTCGCTTTCGGGCGTCCGCAAAGCGTACGACGGCGTGACCGCGCTCGAAGACGTGTCGTTTCGCGTCGAGGACGGCGAGTTCTTCACCCTCGTCGGCCCCTCTGGATGCGGGAAGACGACGACGCTCCGGGCCATCGCCGGCTTCGACGAACCGACCGCGGGAACGGTTCGATTCGGTGACCGCGAGATGGCGGGCGTCCCGCCGGAAGACCGCGACGTGGGAATCGTCTTCCAGAACTACGCGCTCTTCCCGCACATGAGCGTCGGTGAGAACGTCGGCTACGGCCTCCGATTCCGCGACCCACCCGGAACGAGAACTCGCGACGAACGCGTCGCCGAACTCCTCGAACTGGTCGACCTGGCGGATTTCGACGACCGAGACCCCGACGAACTGTCGGGCGGGCAACAACAGCGCGTCGCCCTCGCCCGCGCCCTCGCACCCGGCCCGGACGTGCTCCTGCTGGACGAACCGATGAGTGCCCTGGACGCACGCCTCCGCGACGACCTCCGGACGCAGGTCGCTCGCATCCAGTCGGACCTCGGAATCACGACCATCTACGTCACCCACGACCAGGAGGAAGCGCTGGCGATAAGCGACCGCGTCGCCGTCATGCACGACGGTCGAATCGAGCAGATCGGCCGCCCGGAGGATGTCTACCGCCGTCCACGGTCACGGTTCGTCGCCGAGTTCGTCGGCGAGAACAACGTCTTCTCGGGGACGACGGTCGCATCCGAAACGAAGGGGGCTCGCGTCACCGTGGGCGATCACGAGTTTCTGCTCTCCGCCACGACGACGGGACACGTCACTTTCTGCGTTCGACCCGAGGTGCTCCAACTCGATGGCGGCGAGAACTCGTTCTCGGCGACCGTCGAGACAGCCGAATTCCTCGGTGAGGCATTCCGCGTCTACCTCGACTGGGATGGTCGGCCGGTGACGCTCCGAACACGCGAGGCACCCGACCGTGAGCAGGTTCGCGTCGGATTCGACCCCGAAGATGCTCACGTCGTCGACGGAGAACCCGAACTGGTGGAACCGTAACGACGGTCAGAATGTCGAAATCTCGGTGAGATCAGAACGCGGAGGTTGAGTTAGTATCGAGTGGTGTCGGTGGTGTCGGTGGTGTCGGTGGTGTCGGTGGTGTCGGTTGTGAACGTACCGTCGGTGGTGTCGGTGGTGTCGGTTGTGAACGTACCGTCGGTGGTTCGAGTGGTGTCGGTGGTGTCGGTGGTGTCGCGCCGCCCAGTCGTGAACGTCCCTTCCGTCGTCCCGGTACCGAACTCGCCCGACCGGACGATGTTTCCGCGCATACTATCGGGGTGGAACCGACAGCGATATCCCCGCATGCGGTCGGTCGCGCGGAACGTCATCGACCGCGTAGCTCCGGTTCTGGACGCCGATTCCGTCTCCTGGAGAACCACTCCCTCTTCACCGTCTTCTTCTCCGAGTATCTGGAACTGGTGTCGTCTCCCGTCGAGGTTCACCCAGACGACCCTGTGACGCTCGCCGGGAAGCAATCCCAGCGTCGGGTTGTCCGCCCGCTCGGTGACGCTCGGTGCGAGACCGAGCCACGCCTCGGTTCGCCCACCGAGGACAATGGTTCGTCGGATGTCTCCGTCCGTCGTCTCCGTCGTTTCGGTTGTCTCGGTCGTTTCAGTGGTTTCGGTTGTCTCTGTCGTCTCGGTCGTCGTCTCGGTATCTTGTGCCAGCGCGAGTCGTCCGAGCAGTCCGACGCCTGCCGCTGCCCCCGTGGCCTTCAATATCGCTCGACGCTGCGCTTTCGGTGATTTGGTCATTGTTTTCCTCGGGCCGTGGGACGTTTCCTCGGGTCAAAAACCACTCACACTGTTCGATTTCGTAACCCTGACTTGCAGCCGGGATACGAACGCTATCCCGGCCTCGGCCGCCGGAAACGTTCGATTCACTATCATTCCATGTAGGTCAGGATGGCTGACGTCCCCGACTCTCCCCGTCGATAGTCTCTCGCTCGTCCGTTAGGCTCCCAGTTATTGTCTCCTCGGTGTCGTTTCAGGACCTCCGCCAAAATCGCTCCAGTCCGAGCGAGAGCATATCGGGGCTGACTGCCTGGAATTCCTCACGCTCGGTTTCGGGGAAAAACTCCCTGACGCTGTCCCACGAATCGCGAGCGTAGCGGCTATCGACCAGCACGCGAACGCCGCGCTCGTCGGACCCGCGGATGACGCGCCCGAGCGCCTGTCGTGCCTTTCTGACGGCCGGAACGGTGAGAGCGTACGTGAACCCGTCGCCGAACTTTCGTTCGTAGGCGGTCCGCACTGCCCGGGTTCGGGGACTGGCAGTGTTGATGATGGGGACGCCGCAGACGACGGCCGCGCGGAGTCGGTCGCCGCGATAATCGACGCCCTCGGTGAGCGTTCCGCGAAGACTCGTGACGAGCACCTTCGCCTCGCCGTCGAAGAACTCGTCTTTCAGGTCTTCCGTCGCCTCGTCCGCACTGCTCTCGTCCAACAGCACCGGTTTGTCCACCACCGTTTTCAGGTGGTCTGCGGCCCACGTCGCCTCCGCGTAGTTCGGCATCCCGACGAGGACGTTGCCGGGCGACCGCGCCACGTCGCGGATGGCGTCGGCGTACACCTGTCGTTCGGGCGTCTCTTCGCCCGGTGCACCCCTGTTGTCGTAGGTGAACTTCGGCGCGTCAACCGCGAAGCTCTCGCGGTTCGATTCGGGGAAGTTCAGGCCGTAGGTTCGTTCGACGACGGGCCGGCCGTCGTTTTCGATGTGCACCAGGCCGGACACCTCCTCGAAGATTTCGAGCGGTTCGAGCGTCGCGCTCATCAGGATACCGCCACCGAACTCCCCAAGTTGCTCGCCGATGGCGTCGCTCGGGACGCAGTTTTGCATGGCGAGTTTCGCGTTGTACACCCGCCGCCACGAATCGTCGGGTTCGCGGTCGTTCCACGTCCGTTCGAGGACGATTTCGCGGAAGTACTCCTCGTGGTCGTTGCGATACCACTCGCCGAGGACGCGGCCTGCGGGGAGCGACGCGCGCTCTCTGTCCTCTTCGTCGGCTTCGTTGAGGATTCTGGCAACGACCGCGCCCACCGCTTCCGCGCGTGCCCACGTCCCCCCGTCGTAGCCCGCCTCTTTCGCCCAGTTCGATATCTCGTCGGGTTGCGGGACGGTGGGGTCTCGGAGCGGAATTTCGGCGTCCGGAAGGTCGGTGAGATTCGCCTTCCACCCTCGGTGTTCGCGTTCGAGGTGTGCGGTGACTCGGCGGTCGAGTTCCTCGCGGAGGTCGCGGACGAAGTCACGAGTCTCCTCCAGTTCGCGGAGGGTGACGTTCGTCTCTTCGAGTTCGGCGCGGACGAGGTCGGCGTCGGCGGTGGTGTGTTTGGAATCCCGGCCGTCGAACTTCACCGGTTGAATGACGCGGGTGAGTTCGGATTCGGCGTCCCGGAGCGTCGCGTCGCCGACGGACTCGCTCACGAGGTCGCGGACGCGCGGTTCTAGCATGTGGGCCTCATCACAGACGAGGAAGGTGGACTCGTCTATCAGCGGTCCAGTGAACCCTGCCGTCGTCACCGGGTCGAAGGCATGATAATAGTTACCGACGACCACTTCGACGTGGCCGAGCAGTGCGCCCATCATCGAGTGCGGGCAGGTGCCCCACTGTACCGACTGAGCCACGAGGTCGTCGGGTTCGATGAGGCCCATACTGTCGAAGTCGAACGGCACCGCCTCGACCGGGTCGCCGTCCTCTGGCAAGTCGTCCAGGAACTGCGCGTAGAACGGGCAGTACTCCACGCCGCCGTATTCGGGCATCTCGGGCGGGTAGGGAGACGGTTCGTCCGCCGTTTCGAGGTACGACGCGGCGCTTCCCCGTCTCCCCGAATCGGCCAGTCCGGTCTGCTGGCTTCTGGCCTGGGACGCGAGATTCTGTGCGGTCGTGGATCCTCCCTCGCCGGTGATGTCGCGGGTGCGCTCGCGCAGCCCTTCACAGCGGTCGTAGACGGAATCGTCGTCGATGTTCCCCGCGTTCTCGCGACTGTAGGGGCAGACGTCGGCCTTTCCGACGAGCGTGAGCGCGGAGACGGGTCTCCAGTCGTCTGGCAGGTTGGCGTTTATCGTTCGCAGGTCGGTCTCGAACTGGCGGAGTTGCTGTTTGACGCTGGTGAGGACGACCACGCGCTCGTACTGACTGTCGGGGTCGCGTACGAGGTGGAGTCCCGCCGTCAGCGCCAGCATGGTCTTGCCAGTCCCACAGGCGCCTTCGATGACCGAAAAGCCATCGTCGCAGGCGGTCTCGATGGCCGTCTCGATGCCATCTACTTGCTCGTCGTAGGGTTCCTCGTGACCGAATATGGTCCGCCAGTCCGCCATCATATCTCCTCTGTCGCCCCCGTGTTTAGGGTTGTTGGACTACACTGGTTCCGTTCCGGTATGTGAATTACCACGGGTCACCCGACCCGTGGCTTCCTGTTTCTACGACGCGCTTTGCAGGCACAACACGGAACGACGAATTGTCGTTCCCGCTCGCACCCGTAGGGAGCGCAGTCTCCGCAGGCGTTGATTCGGCCTCTCCCAGACCTACTACCGCATCCACATCGTACTCAATACCCAATTCATCCCAACCGAGTTTCAGAACGTTGTACGAAGCGTTCTCATCCCGGTCAGCCTCAAACCCACACGACGGACACGAGTGTTCACGAACCCAGAGTGCTTTATCGGTCTCTACGTCGCATCGGGCACATCGCTTCGTCGTTCCCTCGGGTGGAACCGTTTCAACGTGACACCCGTTCTTGTCGCCGTGACGCTTGAACGTAGCAATAGTATCGCTCCACGACATCGACGCGATGTTCTGACTGTTCGAGTCCTGCTCAAGCATTCCTCGAACGTTGAGTTTCTCCAAGAATACCGCGTCGTACTGCGTCGTGTATGACCATGCGAGTTTCTCGATAAAGTCCTCACGCTTGTTCGACAAGCGTTCATACGCTTCCGCGAGTTTCATTCGGGCTTTCTCCCAGTTCGCAGAGCCGTGTTGCTTTCGAGATAGTGCCCGGTGGCGTTTCTCGATTCGCTCGCGCTCTTCGGACCCGTCCAACGGCGTCACCGCGTTCCCGTCAGAATCGTGTGCGAACTTGAGAATCCCGAGGTCGATACCAACTGTGTCTTCGAGTTGGATGTCCTTAGTGTCTGTTTTTTCGGGGTATTCTGGGTTGTGGTCAACGACGACCGACGCATACCACTTCCCGGATTTTTCTTCCTTGAGACGGACTTCTTTAATAGTGCCGTCTTCAGGGAGTGGGCGGTGGTAGTTTACGTCTATCGTTCCGAGTTTCGAGAGTTCCAGAGTAGCGTGTTCGCTTCGGCCCGTGTTACTATCCACGTCAAAGCCAGATTGATTGAACACGATACTGCGGTACTCTCGTGGTGATTTCCACTTGAGTTTTCCAACGTTGTAGCCCTTGGACTTGAGTGACTTGAGGACGCTCAGACTCGAAAAGATGCGTCGGACGGCCATCTGCAAACATTTCGAGTTCACGTCAGTCCACTTTGACCACTTCTACTTCCACTCAGGAAGTTTGTTTTGCAGGTTGGTGTACGTGGGTTTGTTGCCGTCTGGAGCAGAATCGTAGAGTCCGAATGCGTGGTTGTACACTTCCCGGCAGATGTTTATGTGGCGGCGGGCTTCGCTCGCCACATCGTTTGTCGAGTACACACGGTACTTGAACGTCTGCTCCACTAACGATATATTGGGGTGCGAGTTACTTGTAGATGCGGATTAAGTTGGGTGGTTGTCGCATTCATCCCCGGGTACGGTGACCCGGGGAATTCTGCTTGAGACAGTTTAAAATTGAGGTCACGACGGAAGTGGTACGCGAACAGTCGAGGGACGTCTCCTCGGACGTCTTTTCGTTACCGGTCGGTGAACACACCACGTCGGTGTGCGACACTGCGGCAAACGGTCGTAGTGGTTTCGCAAGTAGTTTATAGCCAGTCGGGCAACCTTCCGCGTGATTACAGCATATGCCGAGGCCAGAGGTTCTCGAACGAATTCAGGAGGCCGAAAACGAGGCTGACGACATCGTCGCGGACGCGAAGGAAGACCGCGAGCAGCGGATTTCCGAAGCCCGCGAGACCGCGGAGGAACTCCGCGAGGAAGCCGAGGAAGAGGCCAAGGAATTGGAAGACAAACGACTGTCTGAAGCGCGCGAGAACATCGAGGCCGAGCGGGAAACGGTGCTCGCCGAAGGCGAAAGGGAGCGCGAGGAGCTCGAGGCGCGCGCCGAAGACAACGTAGAGGACACTATCGAGTTCGTCCTCGAACGGTTCAAGGAGGCGGTGCATGCTCAGACCTGAGCGAATGAGCAAAGTCTCGGTGACCGGGTCACGAACGGTCATGACCGACGTCATCGAGACGGTCCACGAACTGAACCGTGTCCACCTCTCGGACTACGACGGGTCGTGGGAGGGCTTCGACCACGGAAATCCGCTCGACGGCGCTGACGAGGCGTCGGACAAACTCGTCACCGTCCGTTCCATCGAGAGCATCCTCGACGTCGAGGACGAGGGCGGGCCACAGCGAATCGTCACCGACGAAGCGCTGGAAGAGGAACTCGCCGACATCCGCGCGCAGGTAAACGAACTCGACGACCGTCGGAACGAACTGGAGGGCGAACTTCGCGCGGTCGAAGACCGCATCGACTCGATGGAGCCGTTCGCCGACCTCGGCATCGACCTCGACCTGCTTTCCGGATACGACAGTTTGCAGGTCGCCGTCGGTGAAGGCAACGAAGAAGAGGTCGAAGACGCGCTCGCGAGCGCCGACGACGTCCAGGAGTTCGGCGTGTTCTCCGAGGGCAAGACGCTGGCCGTCTTCGCGTATCCCACGGACGACGCGGACGAGGACGTACTGGACGACACGCTGGTCGGCGTCGATTTCGCCTCGTTCGAGGTTCCGGACGCCTCGGGGAGCCCCGAAGAGTACGTCGCAGAGCTCAAACACGAGCGCCAGAAGCTCGAATCGAAGCTCAGCGGTGTCGAGAACGAACTGCACGACATCAAACTCGACGCCGCCGGATTCTTGCTGGCGGCCGAGGAGAAGCTGACCATCGAGGTGCAGAAGGCGGAGGCACCACTCCAGTTCGCGACGACGAAAAACGCCTTCGTCGCCGAGGGCTGGATTCCGACCGAGCAGTACGACCAACTGACGAGCAGTCTCGACGCGGCGGTCGGCGACCACGTCGAGGTGGAGGAACTCGAACGCGCCTCCTACGAGGAACACGGCGGCCACCACGCACCGCTCGAACAGGCCGAAGAGACCGGCGTCGCGACGGACGGCGGTCACGCCACGAACACCGACAACCCGCCGGTCATCCAGGACAACCCCGGCGCGGTCAAGCCGTTCGAACTGCTGGTCGAGACCATCAACCGACCGAAGTACTTCGAGTTCGACCCGACGGTCATCCTGTTTCTCACGTTCCCGCTGTTCTTCGGGTTCATGATCGGTGACCTCGGCTACGGGATTCTGTACATGGGAATCGGCTACTGGCTGTACAGTAGCTTCGACAGCGACGCGATCAAGAGCCTCGGTGGCATCGCCCTCTGGGCAGGTGGCTTCACCGCGCTGTTCGGCGTCCTGTACGGCGAGATATTCGGCTTGCACGTGCTCGGAGAGGTCGTCTGGGGCGGTAGCCCGCCGATTCACAAGGGTCTCCAGCCGGTCTACGGCGACTACGCGCTTGGCTGGCTCGTGCTGAGCCTGCTTGCCGGTATCGCCCACCTCACCATCGGCTGGACGTTCGACTTCATCGAGAACCTCAATCACGGGTTCAAAGACGCGATGACCGAGAGCGGTTCGTGGCTGCTAATGATGTTCGGGCTGTGGGCGTGGATTTTCGCGGGCGCGTTCGGTAGCGCACCACCCATCCTCGTCGGCGAGGGGAGCGTCTTCGCTGGTCATCCCTTCGCGCTCGGATTCACCGGCTTCCCCGAACCGGTCGGCCTCCTCGGATTGGGACTGTTCGCCATCGGATTCGTGCTCCTCGTGATGGGCGAACCTATCGAGGCAGTCGAGTTCCTCAACGTGCTGGTGAACGTCCTCTCGTACACTCGTCTCGCAGCGGTGTTGCTGGCGAAGGCCGGAATGGCGTTCGTGGTCAACCTACTGTTCTTCGGCGTGTACGTGACAGAAGAAGGTCATGGCGAGGAGGCTGCGGAAGTCTGGCACTTCGGTACCAGCCACATGCCGCACGTCGGCGATATGGCTCACGGCCACGAAGTCGTGAACGTCATGTTCCCCGGCCTGATGCACTCGGGCATCGCAGGGCTGGTCGGCGGACTGCTCATCCTCGTGCTCGGTCACGCACTCGTCCTCGCGCTCGGTATCACGAGCGCAGGCTTGCAGGCTGTGCGTCTCGAGTACGTGGAGTTCTTCAACAAGTTCTACGAGGGCGGCGGCGAAGAGTACGAACCGTTCGGCTACGAGCGGACGTACACGACGCAGGATTGAAACGCTCGACCCCCGTTTTTTCGCCTTCTACGGCCGTATGTGGCCTCTGTCGTCTCTCGACACTGGCACTTGCTACCATGATTTAGGGAGTACAGCCCCCGATACCATCGAATCCGCCCGAGCGCTTTGGGAAGTTTTAAGAATCCAGTGACTCGAACTACGACTTGTTCGGCTAGAGAGCCTACAGAGGACTAAACCATGATGGAATTCATACTCGCGTTCGTTGACGCGGCTGCACTGCTCGCACAAGAAGGCGCTGGAGCGGCTCCAGCAATCCCAAATAAAGCTGCTGCTGCCCTCGCGGTCGGTCTCGCGGCGTTCGGCGCAGGCTACGCGGAGCGCGGTATCGGTGCCGCGGCCGTCGGCGCTATCGCTGAGGACCGTGAGCTGTTCGGTACCGGGCTGATCATGACGGTGCTGCCGGAGACGCTCGTGATTCTGGCACTGGTCGTCGTGTTCGTCGTTCCGAACTAACCCCACTCCCCTCTTCATCAATGAGCCTGGAAACGGTAGTTGAGGATATTCGAAACGAAGCCCGCGAGCGCGCGGAGGAGATTCGCGCAGAAGGCGAAGCCCGCGCAGACGAGATCGTCGCCGAGGCGGAATCGGACGCCGAGGAGATTCTCGCGGCGAAAGAGCGCGACATCGAGAACCAGATCGAGCGAGAACGAGAGCAGAAGCTCTCTAGCGCAAAGCTCGAAGCCAAGCAGAAGCGACTGGAAGCCCGCCGCGACGTGTTGCAGGAAGTCCGTGCCGACGTGGAAGAGCAGATCACCACGATGGGCGGTGACGACCGCGAAGAACTGACGCGGACGCTGCTCGACGCGGCAGCCACGGAGTTCGAGTCGGGGCACACCGTGCGAGTGTACGGACGCGCCGACGACGAGGAACTGCTCACCGACATCGTCACGGACTACGACAGCTTCGAGTACGCGGGCGAGTACGACTGCCTCGGCGGCATCGTCGCCGAGAGCGAGGCCTCCCGCGTTCGCGTGAACAACACGTTCGATTCGATTCTCGAAGACGTGTGGGAGGACAACCTCCAAGCAATCAGTTCGCGGTTGTTCGAGCAATGAGCGTAACCGAAGGCACCTCGAACTACGAGTACGTCACCGCGCGCGTCAAAGCGCGACGAGCGGCGCTGTTCGACGAGGAGGACTACCGCAAACTCCTCCGCATGGGTCCGGGCGAAATTGCCCGGTACATGGAGGAGACGGAGTACGAATCTGAGGTCAACGCCCTCGGCGCACGCTACGACGGTGTCGACCTCATCGAGTACGCGTTGAACCGCAACCTTGCCAAACACTTCGACGACCTGCTGGACTGGGCCGACGGGAAACTGTACCTGCTCATCGCCCGGTATCTGCGGAAGTTCGACGCGTGGAACGTCAAGACGGTGCTCCGAGGAATCTACGCGGAGGCAGACAGCCAGTCGGTTCGTGACGACCTGATTCACGCGGGCGAGTTCGACGATGCGTTCCTCACCCGACTGACCGACGCAGGGACCATCGAGGACGTCGTCGAGATGCTCGATTCGACCATCTTCGGCGACCACATCGAAGCCGCCTACGAGGATTACGAATCCACCGGACTGCTGATTCCGCTGGAGAACGCCGTCGACCGCGCGTACTACGAAGGACTGATGGAAGGCGTCTCGGACACCGAAGACCGTGCAACCCAGTTGTACGTCGAGTTCCTGCAAGCCGAAATCGACTTCCGGAACATCCGAAATGCCCTGCGAACCAGCCGAAGTGGCGCGAACATCGACCCCTCGGAGTACTTCATCACGGGCGGGCGACTGTTCAGCCCGACCGAGCTGACCCAACTCGCAGGCAGTGCCGACGAGCTCATCGCCCGGATTCGAGAGAGCCCGTACGGAAGCGAACTGGACGAAGCGCTGGACGAACTGGAACGGGCGGACAGTCTCATCGGCTTCGAGCACGCGCTCGACGCGGCGCTGCTCGAGTACTCCAAGCACCTCTCGCACGTGTTCCCGCTGTCGGTGTGCCCGGTGCTCGCCTACGTGCTCGCCAAAGAGCGCGAGGTGGACAACATCCGTGCCATCGCACGCGGTCGCGAAGCGGGACTGTCCGAAGACGAAATCGAAGACGAACTGGTGATGCTATGAGCCAGGAAATCGCCGTCATCGGCAGTTCGGAGTTCACGACCGGATTCCGACTCGCGGGCGTCCGGAAGGTATCGAACGTTCCGGACGACGAGAAAGAAGCGGAGTTGGACGACGCCGTTACTGAGATGCTGGACGACGACGACGTCGGCATCATCGTGATGCACGACGACGACCTTTCACACCTCTCTCGTAACGTCCGAAGCGACGTTGAGACGAGCGTGGAACCCACCCTCGTGACGCTGGGTGGTGGCGCGGGAAGCGGCGGTCTCCGCGACAAAATCAAGCGCGCAATCGGTATCGACCTCATGGACGAAGACGAACAAGGTGACAACGAATGAGCCAGGCAACAGATTCCGACGTCGTCCGCGAGGACGGCGTCATTCAGAGCGTGAGCGGTCCTGTCGTGACCGCCGTTGACCTCGACGCCCGGATGAACGACGTGGTGTACGTCGGTGACGAAGGGCTGATGGGTGAGGTCATCGAGATCGAAGGGAACAGTACGACGATCCAGGTGTACGAGGAAACCTCGAACGTCGCACCCGGCGAACCCGTCGAGAACACGGGCGAACCGCTGTCGGTCGACCTCGGGCCGGGCATGCTGTACTCCATCTACGATGGTGTCCAGCGCCCGCTCGACGTCCTCGAAGACAAGATGGGTGCGTTCCTTGACCGTGGTGTCGACGCACCCGGTATCGACCAGGAGAAGACGTGGGAGTTCAACCCATCCGTCGAGGAAGGTGACGAGGTCGAACCCGGCGACGTCGTCGGTATCGTCCCCGAAACCGAGAGCATCGACCACAAGGTGATGGTGCCACCCGACTACGAGGGTGGCGAAGTCGTCGCGGTGAAGGATGGCAACTACTCGGTCACGGACACCATCGTCGAACTCGACAACGGCGAAGATATCCAGATGCAACAGGAGTGGCCGGTTCGTGAAGCACGGCCGTCCGTCGACAAACAAACGCCACGGACGCCGCTCGTGTCCGGTCAGCGTATCTTGGACGGCCTGTTCCCCATCGCTAAAGGTGGGACGGCCGCGATTCCGGGACCGTTCGGATCCGGAAAGACGGTGACCCAGCACTCGCTCGCGAAGTGGGCCGACGCGGACATCGTCGTCTACGTCGGCTGTGGTGAGCGCGGAAACGAGATGACGGAAGTGATCGAAGACTTCCCGGAACTCGAAGACCCGCGAACTGGCAAACCGCTCATGTCGCGCACCTGCCTCATCGCCAACACGTCGAACATGCCCGTGGCCGCACGCGAATCGTGCATCTACACGGGAATCACCATCGCGGAGTACTACCGCGACATGGGATACGACGTCGCGCTGATGGCCGACTCCACCTCGCGGTGGGCAGAGGCGATGCGTGAGATCTCCTCGCGTCTCGAAGAGATGCCCGGCGAAGAAGGGTACCCGGCGTACCTCGCCGCCCGTCTCGCCGAGTTCTACGAGCGCGCAGGCAAGTTCGAGAACATCAACGGCACGGAGGGTTCGGTGTCGGTCATCGGGGCAGTGTCGCCACCCGGCGGCGACTTCTCCGAGCCGGTCACGCAGAACACCCTGCGTATCGTGAAGACGTTCTGGGCACTCGACGCCGACCTCGCGGAACGTCGGCACTTCCCCTCTATCAACTGGAACGAGTCCTACTCGCTGTACAAGGACCAGCTCGACCCGTGGTACGAACAGAACGTCGAGCAGGACTTCCCCGAGAAGCGCCAGTGGGCAGTCGACGTGCTGGACGAGGAGGACGAACTCCAGGAGATCGTTCAGCTCGTCGGGAAGGACGCGCTGCCGGAAGACCAGCAGCTCACGCTCGAAGTCGCACGCTACCTGCGTGAGGGCTGGCTCCAGCAGAACGCGTTCCACGACGTGGACATGTTCTGTTCGCCGGAGAAGACCTACCGGATGATCGAGGCCATCAAGACGTTCAACGACGAGGCATTCTCGGCGCTCGAAGCCGGCGTCCCCGTCGAGGAAATCACGAACATCGACGCCGCACCGCGCCTGAACCGGATGGGAACGGCCGAGGAGTGGCAGGACTTCATTAGCGACGTCGAGGAAGACATCACCGAACAGCTCAGGGAGAAATACTAATGAAAGAATACCAGACAATCACGGAAATCAGCGGTCCGCTGGTGTTCGCCGAAGTCGACGAACCGATCGGATACGACGAGATCGTCGAGATCGAGACGCCAGAAGGCGACACGCTACGCGGACAGGTACTCGAATCGAGCGAGGGACTCGTCTCGATTCAGGTGTTCGAGGGAACCGAAGGAATCGACCGAAAGTCGTCGGTTCGATTCCTCGGCGAGACCATGAAGATGCCCGTCACGGAAGACCTGCTCGGGCGCGTGCTCGACGGATCCGGGAACCCCATCGACGGCGGTCCCGAAATCGTTCCGGACGAGCGTCGTGACATCGTGGGTGCGGCGATCAACCCATACGCCCGCGAGTACCCCGAAGAGTTCATCCAGACCGGTGTGTCCGCTATCGACGGCATGAACACGCTGGTTCGTGGACAGAAACTACCCATCTTCTCGGCGTCGGGGCTGCCGCACAACGAACTCGCGCTGCAGATCGCGCGACAGGCGAGTGTGCCGGAAGAAGCCGACGAAGAAGGTGAGGGCGGAAGCGAGTTCGCAGTGGTGTTTGGCGCGATGGGTATCACCGCCGAAGAGGCAAACGAGTTCATGGAGGACTTCGAGCGAACCGGCGCACTGGAGCGCTCGGTGGTCTTCATGAACCTCGCGGACGACCCCGCAGTCGAGCGGACGGTCACCCCGCGTCTCGCACTGACGACGGCGGAGTACCTCGCGTTCGACAAGGACTACCACGTGCTGGTCATCCTGACGGACATGACCAACTACTGTGAGGCACTGCGAGAGATCGGTGCCGCACGTGAAGAGGTGCCGGGCCGCCGTGGCTACCCCGGATACATGTACACCGACCTCGCGCAGCTGTACGAGCGTGCGGGTCGTATCGAGGGTCGCGAGGGGTCTGTCACGCAGATTCCCATCCTCACGATGCCGGGTGACGACGACACGCACCCGATTCCCGACCTCACGGGATACATCACCGAGGGACAGATATACATCGACCGCGACCTGAACTCGCAGGGTATCCAGCCGCCGATCAACCCGCTGCCGTCGCTGTCGCGCCTGATGGACGACGGTATCGGCGAGGGACTCACCCGCGCGGACCACTCCGGCGTGTCCGACCAGATGTACGCGGCGTACGCACAGGGTGAAGACCTGCGCGACCTCGTGAACATCGTCGGTCGCGAAGCACTGAGCGAACGTGACAACAAGTACCTCGACTTCGCAGACCGCTTCGAAGAGGAGTTCGTCGACCAGGGATTCGAGACGAACCGCACCATCGAAGAGACGCTGACCATCGGCTGGGACCTCCTCAGTATGCTGCCGAAAGAGGAACTCAACCGGATCGACGAGGAGTACATCGACGAGTACTACCCCGAAGAGGAAGCGGCGGAAGTCGCAGCTGATTAGGTCGGTTTTTCTCTCTCGACATTCTTCCCGTGTGTTACCTGAATTGCAGGCGCTAAGGCCTCTTCCTCAAGGAGCGATCGAAGGGAGCGAGTAGGGAGGGGATACAGCGCCGTCCATCCGTCTTTAGCTAAGCGAAGAACCACCAGACAGCAGTAGCTTATCACGGCTTCTTTGCGTGAGGAATGAGGAAGCCGAGTCTGTGCACAACTCTGGCTCCTCATCTCGAATTATGCGTCGGCTCACTACACTGTTTCCCTCCGAGTACCTCGAAGAGCACGCCGAGGAACTCGGCGTGGTCGAGCGAGACGGCAAGCTTCAGATTCCCGTTCTCGTGTGGGCGCTCGTGTTCGGCTTCGCCACAGGCGAACGCCGAACACTTGCTGGGTTCAGACGCAGCTATAACTCCACAGCCGACGAGACGATCTCTCCCGGTGGCTTCTATCACCGGCTGACGCCGTCACTCGCAGAGTACCTCCGCGACCTCGTCGAGACCATACTCGACGAGGTCGCTGTTCCCGAGGCTGTTGACGCTGACATCGACCGGTTTAGAGACGTGATGACCGCCGATGGAACCGTGCTACGGTTACACGAGTTTCTCTCCGACCAGTTCCACGCCCGCCACGAGGAGCAGACTGGAGCGAAGCTCCACCTGCTCCACAACGCCACTAACCAGACGATTGAACGGATCGATGTAACTGACGAGAAAACGCACGACAGCACGCTGTTCAAGACAGGTTCGTGGCTGTGCGGACGGCTTGTTCTGCTCGACCTCGCGTACTTCAAGTACCACCGCTTCGCGTTGATCGATAAGAACGACGGCTACTTCGTGAGTCGGCTGAAAGAGAGCGCAAATCCGGTGATTACGGCTGAATTACGGGAATGGCGCGGCCGCGCCATTCCCTTGGAGGGTAAACAGATCCACGATGTGGTCGATGACCTCTCACGGACGTACATCGACGTAGAGGTCGAAGTCGAGTTCAAGCGCGGGCCGTACAATGGGACGCGGTCGCTGGATACGAAGCGGTTCCGCGTCGTCGGCGTCCGCAACGAGGACGCCGACGAC